>JAGACI010000158.1 GCA_017614185.1 Lachnospiraceae bacterium
CCGGAAGGCCTTCTTGGCAGAATAAATAGGATTCTTGAGCATTTTAAGAGCGAGAGAAGATTTGAGCTTAAGGATATTCTTGCAAAAGACTGGGAAAAGCTGTCAGATGAAGACTTTACAAAGATAATGAATGCCGGATATGTCACAGGTGATCACACCAAGCTTTGGTTTGATGAAAGACATGCCTTTAAGTCTTTGTATTTCATGAACAGAGTGATTCCCATTGAAGATCTTAAGGTAAAGGTTAAAAAGCTCTTTGAGTCTAAGGAATGCGGTCATATCTTCAGAATCAAGGGATTTATGCCGGAAAATAACACATGGTATGAAATAAACGCCACGAGAGAACAGACCACCGTGACAAAGATTATGGATGGCCAGGAAGTAATAATTGTAATCGGAGAAGAATTAAATGAAGCCGAAATCAGCAACCTTTTGGGAAGCTGATTCCGGCTTTTCTTTTTGACTATTTGCAGTCTATTATTTTGACAATATTATCTCCGGTATCGATACCGTTTCTTTTAAGGAAATCTTCAAGCCCCGGATGACCTCCGGGCTGCTTAAGTACATTTGGATTGTGAGCATCGCACCCTATTACAAACTTGGGGTTGTATTCTTTGGCAAGCCTCCAAAATCTTTCTGAAGGGTACCATCTTCCGTCTATGAAACCGTAAACATTGATTTCAAGGGGGATATCAAGGTCAACGGCTGCTTCACAGATTCTTGACATATGCTTTCTGTAAACGTCGTCATCCCCTGCGAAATTAATTAAATCGGGGTGAGCAAGATAGGTGTAAAGTCCTGTCTTCATGCCCTCAATTGTAAGATCGACATAGGCTTTAAGACGCTCGACACTGTCGGTCCTTGAGCCTACATAAAAGCCTTCAACCTCATCAGGTACGTGGTGCTGTCCCTGAATAATGTAATCCAGAGGGTATTTCCTAAGTTCTTTCATGAGTTTATCGAAATACCTGGGGAAGTACTCAATCTCGTAGCCTATAAGAATCTCTATTTGATCCTTGTATTCTTCACGAAGCTTTACGAGAGTCTCGGTGTAGTTTGGTATTTCGTCCATATCCATTCGAATTCCTGATTTGAATCCGTCAGGATAAGGCTGGGGGGTATGATCTGAGAATCCAAGAGTTTTGAATCCGTTTTTGATGGCTGCCTCGATATATTCCTTTTCAGTTCCTACCGCATGATGACACCTAACGGTATGAGTATGATAATTTGCAAGCATCATGTTAATCACCTGCCTCCTAATTAAATAAACAACCACAATCTTACAACCATTGCCTGTTACTGGCAAGGTTTAAATTTCATAAACTTTTGACATAAAAAAACCGCCTGAATGGCGGTTTTTCTAAATGCTACATGGAAATTCCGAATCCGGTGAATCCCAAAGCCAATGTCAAAAGATAGATAAGTAAAATGTGCGCGGGATAGAAAGCGTAGAAGAAGTATTTGTTCATCTTCTTTCCGCGTTCTCCGTTGTACTTTGAAACAGGGATCATCATAAAGAAAGCAACTGCTTCGAGTGGAGACATTGCTGTAAGCAAAGCCGTTCCCCAACCGAATGCTTTCTTTCTTGAGCTTCTTAAAAGGTACATGATTACGATAGTAAGCACACCAAAGTCTGCATAGTCGGTCTTAAGGGCATGACCAATGAAGGCAAACAGAACAATAGGTAAAACCGTAAATGTGAAGCGATTCTTGGCATTGGCATCAAACTTGGAACCAAGAGCAGCCATAACAATCAAGCCGATTACAGCACCTGCGGCTACAACATAGTACCAGTTCATATAAAGAACACCTGTAAACATGGAAAGTGTTCCCATCTGAGAAATCTCAAAGCCTATTCCTGCTCCAAGAAGAGCACCTGCCACATAGTATAAAGGTGTGAGCTTTTCAGACCACTGCTTCTTCTCACCAAACTCACTTATGCACCATAAGCAAAGGAGCCCCAAAAGGAGTGTAAAGAATACATTCTGGTAATAAGGATAGGACACCAAACTCATGAAACCAAGGTTAAAAGGTATTTCTGAGATGAGAGCAAATATTCCAAGGTTCAAAGCATACTTCTTAACACTTCTTGTGTGTGTAAAGCCTTCAACAAGAAGAAAAGCAAAAATAGGGAAGCCAAATCTTCCGATTGCTCTCATAAGAAGCATAATACATTGTGCGATGACAATCTTAGGACTTTGCTGCCAAAGATTGACCATATTTTCCGGCTGCTCAGGTAACTGTGCATATAAATTTGTAATATATCCTTGTACAAAAATTGCTGCAAAGTGGTCGATAAACATAGCCACTATAGCGATAATCTTAAGTGTAGTTCCGGTAACACCCTTCTTGACAGGTGCTGCCATAACAGTTGAATCCATAATTTTCTCCTCTAAATATTCATTTTTATTCAAATCAATTTCTATCGTATACATATAAAAGGTATGAGTCAACAAAGAAAAATCAATAAAAGTATTAAGTTTTTATAAAGAATAGTGTAATATATATTCGGATTTCAATATTGGCAACAAGAGAGGATTTAATATGAATATTGTTTGTTTGGATTTGGAAGGCGTACTTGTTCCGGAGATATGGATTGCCTTTTCGGAAGCAAGCGGAATCCCTGAACTTAAGAGAACCACCAGAGATGAGCCCGACTACGATAAATTGATGAGATGGCGTATCGGGATTCTTAAGGAGCATGGACTCGGACTTAAGGAGATTCAGGATACCATTGCGAAAATCGACCCCCTTCCCGGTGCGAAGGAGTTTCTTGATAAGCTAAGAGCCAAAACCCAGGTAATCATCATCAGTGATACCTTTACACAGTTTGCAACTCCTCTTATGGAGAAGCTTGGCTGGCCCACAATCTTTTGTAACACACTAGAGGTTTCAGATAACGGCGAGGTAACAGGCTTTAAGATGAGATGCGAGAAGTCAAAGCTTACAACAGTTAAGGCTCTTCAGTCTATCGGCTATGAGACAATCGCAAGCGGCGACAGCTACAATGACCTTGACATGATTAGGGCAGGCAAGGCAGGATTCCTCTTTAGAACCACCGATAAGATTAAGACTGATTTCCCTGATCTTCCGGCATTTGAAGAGTATGATGACCTTTATAATGCAATCGTTAAGGCACTTGATTAATGATTCTTTAAACCCCTTTACAGATTAAATGTAAGGGGGTTTTGTTATAATACTTGATTTTTCTCCATTTTTTTGTAAAATAGGTATCGTGACTGTAAACGAACATATATAAACATAGGAAGAAAAAGAAATGATTCAAGCTAACAATGTAACCCTCAGATTCGGTAAAAAAGCCCTTTTTGAGGATGTTAATATCAAATTTACGGAAGGAAACTGCTACGGACTTATCGGTGCAAACGGCGCAGGTAAATCTACTTTCTTAAAGATTTTATCCGGCCAGCTTGAGACAACCTCAGGTGATGTCTCCATGACACCCGGACAGAGAATGTCAGTCCTTGAGCAGGACCACTTCAAATATGACGCTTACCCTGTAATGGACGTAGTTATTATGGGTAACGAGAGACTCTATCAGGTAATGAAAGAGAAGGATGCCATCTACGCCAAGGAAGATTTTTCAGACGAAGACGGTATCAAGGCAAGCGAACTTGAGGCAGAGTTTGCCGAGATGGACGGCTGGGAAGCAGAGAGTAACGCTGCAATGCTTTTAAACGGTCTTGGCGTTGACACCGAGTTCCACTATCAGCTTATGTCTGAACTTGACGGCAGCCTTAAGGTCAAGGTTCTCCTTGCAAAAGCACTTTTCGGCAATCCCGACATTTTGCTTTTGGATGAGCCTACCAACCACCTTGATCTGGATGCCATTGCATGGCTTGAGGAGTTCCTCATTAACTTTGAGAATACGGTTATCGTCGTATCCCACGACAGATACTTCCTTAATAAAGTCTGCACACATACAGCAGATATCGACTATGGCAAGATTCAGCTCTATGCCGGAAACTATGACTTCTGGTATGAGTCAAGCCAGCTCCTTATTCGTCAGATGAAGGAAGCAAACCGTAAGAAGGAAGAGAAGATTAAGGAGTTGCAGGAGTTCATTTCAAGATTCTCTGCAAACGCTTCCAAGTCCAAGCAGGCTACAGCAAGAAAGAGAGCCCTTGAGAAAATCGAGCTTGATGACATCCGTCCTTCAAGCCGTAAATATCCTTATATTGACTTTAGACCCGACCGTGAAATCGGTAACGAGATTCTTACTGTTGAAGGATTAAGCAAGACCATCAACGGCGAGAAGGTTTTAAATAACATTTCCTTTATTTTAGGACATGACGACAAGGTCGCTTTTGTAGGCGGTAATGAGCTTGCAAAGACCACACTTTTCAAAATCCTTGTCGGAGAACTGGAGCCCGATGAGGGAAGCTACAAGTGGGGTGTAACAACTTCACAGGCTTACTTCCCCAAGGATCCTACAGATGAGTTCGACAATGATTACACCATCGTTGACTGGCTTACAGGCTACTCACCCGTTAAGGATGTAACTTATGTAAGAGGCTTCCTCGGAAGAATGCTTTTTGCAGGTGAGGACGGTGTCAAGAAGGTTAAGGTATTATCCGGTGGTGAGAAGGTAAGATGCCTTCTTTCCAAGATGATGATTTCGGGCGCTAACTGCCTCATCCTTGATGAGCCCACAAACCACCATGACATGGAGTCAATCACAGCGCTTAACAACGGACTTATCAAGTTCCCCGGCGTTGAACTTTTCTCATGTCATGACCACCAGTTTGTGCAGACAACAGCAAACCGTATTATGGAGATCCTTCCCGACGGTACACTTGTTGATAAGATTACAACTTACGATGAGTATCTTGAAAGTGATGAGATGGCTCGTAAGAGAACCGTTTACACCGCAAACCGCGAGGATGACGACAACTAAGAATCAAACGGAGAGAGTGCGCGC
>JAGACI010000159.1 GCA_017614185.1 Lachnospiraceae bacterium
CTTTACAACAACCAGGTATTTATTGCCGACAACATAAAGGAAGTTATCCCTGAATTCCTGCTTCTTTTAAAGGGTGTTATCGATTGTCCCGATCTGCCCCTTAACGTATCAAGAAGTGCTCTTCAGAATGATGGATTCGTTAACAAGATTTCCGACTACATCACAAAGAAGGTTGCAGACAAGCTTTCAGGCATGTGCAAGACCGAGAAGGAAGAGTACGACAAGTACTGGGATGACATCGCTCCATTTATCAAGTTCGGCTGCCTTAAGAATGACAAGTTCTGTGAGAAGATGACTGACTACATCCTCTTTAAGAACCTTGACGGAAAGTACTTAACACTTCCCGAGTGCCTTGAGGTTGCTCTTACTGATGTGGAAGACGAGAACGCTACAGACGAAGACGGAAACAAGGTTGAGGCCGAAGTTGTAGACGATAAGAAGGAAGATGAAGATAAGGACGAGAAGAAGGATAAGACCATCTACTACGTCACAGACGAGAAGCAGCAGAGTCAGTACGTTGCAATGTTTAAAGCTGCCAAGAAGGATGCCGTAATCCTTACTCACAACATCGACCAGCCTTTCATTTCACAGCTTGAAGCCAAGAATGAGGGAATTCACTTCTTAAGAATCGATGCCGATGTAACCGATGCCCTTAAGTCAAAGACCTCCAAGAAAGCAGAAGAGGAACTTGCAAAAGAGGCTGAGGAAATCGGAAAGATTATCAAGAAGGCAGTTAAGAAGGATTCTCTTGAAGTCAAGATTGAGAAGCTTAAGAACAAGAAGGTTGCATCTGTTCTCACTCTTTCCGAGGAGACCAGACGTATGCAGGATATGATGAAGATGTACTCTATGCCCAGAATGGATTTCCCTGCAGACAAGTCCGGAATGGGTGAGACATTAGTCCTTAATGCAAACCATCCTCTTGTAACTTATGTGCTTGAGCATAAAGACGGTGAAAACACCAAACTTTTTGCAGAGCAGTTATATGACCTTGCCCGTATTGCTCAGGCTCCGTTAGAGCCCGAAGCTATGACAGAATTCGTAGCAAGAAGCAACGAAATTATGATGTTGCTTGCCAAATAAAAAACATTGGGCAAAATGCCCTAAAAAGCGTCCTATTTTGGGCGCTTTTTTCTTGCGAATAAACTTGCGGGGATGATATAATTATATGCGTCGGGGTATGCCCGGACACAGTATACTTCAAAGTGTGGTGAGTGCCAATGCAAGATAAGATTGAAGAGATTCTGAAGGGGAACTTCGATTATGACATCAGTTCTCTCGATTTTTCATGCATTAAACTCGAACTGACGTCTGATAAGGACACGGTTACCGAGGGCACTTTTTCAATATACGGACCGGAGGGTTCATTTACTTCCGGCTATATCTATTCATCGGATTACAGAATGAAGCTCGACACCGACTACTTCGCAGGAGAGAGCGCTGAGATTCATTATTCCTTCGACTCCCACGGGATGTCGGAGGGCGATGTTCTAAAAGGTGAGCTTTCGGTAATCTCAAGTCACGGCGAATTCTATCTTCCCTTCGTGGTTTCAATCGTACACAAAGTCCTGGAATCATCTTTAGGAAGTATCAAGAATCTTTTCCATTTTACAAATCTCGCAAAGAGCGATTGGAATGAAGCGCTTAAGCTCTTCTCATCTCCCGATTTTGCAACGGTTTTCCTTGGAAATGACAAGCAGTTTTATCAGCTCTATAAGGGCTTATCGGTAAAAACAGGAAACTCCAGAAACATGGAGGAGTTTTTGCTTGCAATCAATAAAAAGCAGCGTATCGAGTACATCGTTGACGAGGAGGAGGTTCACATTGAGGACCCCTATGAAGGAACGGAGTACGGCTTTAACGTTACGAGAAACGGATGGGGTTACACCTTCCTTGAGACATCCTGTGAAAACGGTCTTATCGTTTTTGACAAGCCTGTTTACACTGAAGAGAACTTCATCGTTAACAAGTGTAACGTCTGGTTTAAACTTAATCTTAATGCTCTTCATAAGGGCAATAACTTTGATACCATCATTCTTAAGGACGGACAGAGCGTTCTTAAGATTCCTGTTGTTGTCTCCACAGGTACGGAAGTGGTTACTCACGGCAACAGGACCAAAGAATTCAAACACCTTGAAGTTAATCTGATGACCTATTATCAGGCATTCAGACTCAAGAAGATTTCGATGTCCACCTGGCTTAAAGAGACAGAGAGCATCGTAAATGCCATGATTAACTGTGATGAGTCAAACGTCAACGCAAGACTCTTCCAAAGCCAGGTACTTATCAGCATGGAAAGGGAGAACGAAGCAAGATGGATTCTTGATCAGGCTTCCGGAATGCTTAATCCTGCGAATCCCGGCTACAGGGTTTCCTATGCTTATTACCTCTACCTTACAACTCTTATTTCCAAGAATGCGGAAATGACAAGGGATGTAATGGAGAATGTCTCAAGGATGTACTCGGAGACCAAGGACTGGAGAGTTGCATGGCTTGTAACTTACCTTTCCGAGGAGTACAACCGCTCTGATTCCAAGAAGTGGATGTTCCTTGAAGAGCAGTTCAAGATGGGATGCACCAGCCCTGTTATGTACATTGAGGCTTTAAGACTTTTGCTTTCGAACCCCATGAATCTTCGAAACTTAAATCCTTTCGAACTTCAGGTGTGCTTCTATGGCGCAAAGCATGACTGCCTTTCAAAGGACCTTGTCATGCAGATTGTGCAGCTTTCATTGAGAGAGAAAGAGTTCTCTCCGATTCTTTATAAAATCCTCACCATGTCCTACGAGAAGAAGGCGGATGCGGATATCCTTAATGCGATTTGTTCCCTGCTTATAAGGAACAATCTTGTAGATAACAAATACTTTAAGTGGTACGAGCTTGGAGTCGAGGAGGGCCTCAGACTTACAAGACTTTACGAGTACTACATGATGTCTCTTGATATCACCAAGAAATCTCCGATTAACAAGACGGTTCTTATGTACTTCGCGTACAATTCGGACCTTGACTATATAAGAAATGCCCACCTTTATGCGGACGTTTTAAGCAGAAGGGACAAGTACCCCGAGCTTTACAACCAGTATGTTCCCCAGATGGAAAATTTCGCCTGGGAGCAGATTAAGAAAAAGAGGATCAACAAGGATCTCGCCCAGCTTTACAAGGCGCTTATCAATGAAAAGATGATAGACGACGAGACTGTTCATGCGCTCTCATCAATCCTTTTCATGAACCAGATTAAGACTGATTCGGACTCAATGATTCGTGTAATCGTAAGGCATCCGAGACTTAAGACCGAATCGGCGTATCCTATCGTTGACGGAGTTGCAAGCTTCCCTCTTTGGGGACAGGATTACGTCATTCTCTTTGAAGACATCACCGGGAACCGCTATGCAGAGGGCATCAACTACACAATAGAGAAGCTGATGATTCCCGGCAAGATTATAAAGATGCTTGAGGATAAGGGCTATGACGAGCTTGGCCTTAACATGTACATCTGTGATTTTGACAGGGATACGATTCATGTCGAGCATGAGACAAGAGAGAGATTTGAGAGAGTATTAAAGGATGAGAGAGTACTTGATTCCTATAAGTCCAAGATAAGCGTAGCTTTAGCAAGATACTATTACGACAATGACATCACGGATGCTCTTGACTGGTATCTTTCCGATGTCGATGCTGAGAATCTTGATGCATCGGATCGTGACGAGCTTATGCGTTACATGATTATAAGAGGAATGACGGACAAGGCTTACGACTGGCTTTGCACCTTCGGAACGCAGGGCATAGAAGTCAAAAATATCGTCAAACTCTTGGAAAACCAGATTGAGATTTATAACTGGGATAAGGATGAAATCCTTATGACCCTTTGCATGTATGCTTTCAAGAAAGGCAAGTTTAACGAGGCAATCCTTACATATCTTGTCAAAAACTACGAAGGCATGACCAAGGATTTGAGAGAGCTTTGGAAGGCTTCCGGAAGCTTTGGCCTTGACACCTATTACATTGCCCAGAAGATTATCATCCAGATTCTCTATACAGGCGCCTATGTCGGTGAGAAGATGGAGATCTTTAAGGACTATGTAAACGGCGGCGCAAGAACCGAGATAGAGACAGCCTTCGTTTCACAGTGCGCTTATGACTACTTCGTAAACGACAGGGTTATGGACAGCTTCATCTTTGATGAGATTCAAAGGATAATCGAGCGCGGCGAGAAACTTCACAGAGTATGTAAGCTTGCAATCGTCAAATATTACGCCGAGCACAAGGAAGAAATCGGAGAGTCTCAGAAGAAGCTTTTAAAAGAATATGTAACCGAGTTCCTCCTAGAGGGAATCAGACTTGCCTGCTTCCCTGAATTCAAGGAGTTTTTGCCCATGGCATCCAAGATGGACGATTCGGCCATCATCGAATACCATGCATCCTACGGAGCAAAGGCGGTTATTCATTACATCCTTGAAAAAAATGATGAGGATGACAACGAATACCGTGAGGAAGAGATGGATGCTGTATACGGCGGCGTATTCTTTAAGGAGATTCCGTTATTCTTCGGAGAGAGTATTCAGTATTACATAACCGAGATTCAAAACGGAAAGAGCCAGCTTACGGAAAGCGCAACCATCCAGAAAAACGATATTGAGAAGAGCCCTGAGAACACCAGATACAACATGGTTAACGATATAGCGATTGCCCAGACTCTTCAGGATTATGACACAGTCGACGAACTGCTTCGCGAGTACAAAAAGACTGAGTACATGAGCAGAAATTTATTTAAAGTAAGATAGGACAGTACTTTGAACATCAGCAAACCCGAGATTCTTGACAAACTTCATAATGAGAAGCTTTTCATAGGATTCGATCTCGGAAACGAGTATTCCCAGATAAGCTATTGCTTCCAGAATTCGGATGAGCCGGAAACTGCTTCCTATACCGCGGGAGGAGAGCAGTTCTCCATTCCTACCGCCATGTGCAAAAGACGTGAGGTCGGACAGTGGTTCTACGGAAGAGAGGCTGTAAAGTACGCAGAGGAAGAAGACGGAATTCTTATCGACAAGCTGATTGACAAGGCTTACTCGGGAAGAGAGATAGTCGTTGAGGATACCCCATATGACCCCGTTGCTATTCTTACGCTCTTTATAAGGAGAAGCCTTGGAATCCTTACATTCCTCGGCGGAATCGAAAGAATCGGAGCCTTCATGATAACCTGTGAAGTACTTGACGGAAGAATGGTTGAGGTACTTACCCAGGCGATGGCAGGCCTTAATCTTAAGACTGACAAGGTATTTTTCCAAAGCCATATGGAAAGCTTTTACTACTACATGCTTAACCAGCCTTCGGAGCTTTGGAGCCATCAGGTTCTGCTCTGTGATTTCTCGGGCCAGAAGCTTTTTGTAAACTACATGGAAAGGAATCTTAGAACCAACCCTGTAGTTGTATACATAGACAGCAAGGACTTCCCCGACATGGTAAGGGATGAGGGAAGCAAAGAAAACCGCGACATGGGCTTCCTCCAGATTTTGAAGGAGAGTTGTGACAAGAAGATTATTTCCTCGATTTTCCTTATAGGCGACGGATTTAAGGATGACTGGATGAAAGAGTCATTAAAGTTCGCCTGTGACGGAAGAAGGGTTTTCAGAGGCAACAACCTCTATTCAAAGGGAGCCTGCCTTTGCCTCAAAGAAAAGCTTAAAGCAAGCGACGCTACCAAGGATTATGTTTTCCTTGGAAGAGATAAACTTAAAGCCAATATCGGAATGCAGGTACTAAGACGCGGCGAAGAGTCATACCTGGCACTTCTTGATGCGGGCCTTAACTGGTATGAAGCCAAGAAGTCTACAGAGTTTATCACTGAAAAAGACAATAAGTTTGAGATTATGATTACGCCCCTTAACGGCAAGAATCCCAAACTTATCGAGATAAATCTCGATAACCTTCCGAGGCGCCCGGAGAAGACCACAAGGCTTTCGATGGAACTTACGCTTAAGAATCCGAATACGTTGGTCCTTGATATAAAGGATGAAGGATTCGGAGAGATTTTCCCGTCATCGGGACTTACCTGGCAGCAGGAGATAGAATTTTAACCTAGGAGAAATGCTTTGAGCAGAGTGTTACTATGCACAGGTGTGCGAGCACAAACTCCATATTATATTCCTTCTTTGGGAATCAGAGTCTGGTCCGTGGAGGAACTTTGCTACAGCCTTAGAGAGAACGCGTACATTCTTGACGAGGAGATAGTAAGTAAAGACATGGTCGAATGGCTCTCGGAAGAGTGCGCTCTTTCCGAGCTTGCCGGACTTTTGCGCCCTTATTTAAGACAGCCCGGAAGTATGGCTTTATACGTTACCACAATCCTTAATTACATAGGGTATTACAGCAAGGAAGAGATTGAGGTAATCGGAAGGAGCCTTACGGTTGGCGGAAGCACGGGTGACTTTGAGAAGAAGAAAAAGAGAGCGGATCTTCTTGTGGAGAGCAAGAAATACACGAAGGCTTATGTAGAGTATGCAAGGCTTTTGAGAGAACTGCCCGAGAATGAGATAGGTTTAAGAGCCGATGTTCTTCACAATACCGGTGTCGCTCTTACGGGGCTTTTCATGTACAACGACGCAGCCCGCTATTTTAAAGAAGCATATAACTTTACAAACTCAGACGATGACTTCAGGGATTACCTCGCTGCAATGAGGCTTTCCATGACAGACAGCGAGTATGTAAGATTTATAGCGGATATGCCTGATTATTACATGGCTTCCATAAATCTTGAAACCGATGTTGATGACATCTTAAACGAGTGGGAGAGAAGCAGTGAAGAAGCCGAACTTGAAGAAACCCTGGGCCTTAAGTCAAGGGGAGATAACAACGGCTACTATCAGGAAATCGGAAGAATGGTTGAGAACCTCAAAGAAGAGTACAGGGATTACATACAACTATGAGTGTACGACGAATTCAGAGCTTTTTTGAAGAAAAGAAAAAAGAGTGGTACGGCGATGACTATGACCTTTGGGATGAGGTTGTCTACGACCATGAGGATGTTGCGATTAACAACAAGGAAGAAAGGCAAAAGTATGTCAAGGAATGTCTTGGCCAGATGCGTGATGCTTCCGATGTAATCGACCAGTTGATGGGCGAGTACGGAACCGTAACAGGCTACCTTATGGACATTGAGGAGTTTGAGAGACTTCCCGATTCCGAGCTTAAGCATCTTCGTGAAATCTGCCGCGGTGCAGACAACCTTGCAGAGGAAGAGGCGGACTTCGAGAACAGAGAGTGTCGAATGTCCGATGATGAGTACTATGCTATGAAGGCAAGGGAAGATGAGGTCGAA
>JAGACI010000160.1 GCA_017614185.1 Lachnospiraceae bacterium
TAAGAGGACCTGTGATAGTCGGACCGTTTGAGGGAAGCCCTGCATTAACATAGGCTGTGGAAAAAGCATCAGCATTACTTCCGTCTTTCATTAAAAACTCAATCAGATATTCTTCTGACCCAATGTCTTTTAGCTTTTCGTAATCCACATTACTTACAAGGAATCTTTTCGATGAAGCCATCATTGAATTCATCTGTGAATCTCTCAAGAACCCTGCGACCTTAAGTTTCTCTCCCCCGATATCCATCGTCTGCCCGATTGTGACATCATATTCGCTTTTGTAACAGACAGGCACATATACTTCACCCTTTTTAGCTTCGATAATCTCGTTATCCATTCCGACAAGATAATCAAAGTACTCGCTCTGGATGCAAAGTCCGTTATCCTGCGTGCTGTCCGATAATGATCTGTCGCCTATCGAGATTAAAGAATTCTCGATATTTAAGAATTTTGCAATCTGCATTGTATCCGTTTCATCTCTTGAAAGAGCAAATGCCTTAAGCTCTTCCTCATTTATTTCTCCTGAATGCATCTGCAGAAAATCAGGCGTTTTGGCAGTAGACATCAGATTGTCAATCGAGTTTAAAAGGCTCCCGAAAAGGAGCACCGTAAGCCCGATAAGAGCCGCAGAAACTGCCATGAAAATACATGTAGCCAACGTGACGAGTTTATTCTTTTTAAAATCATTAATCAGTAATCTTTTAAACATTGTTATCTCCAAAAAGCTGCATTATGGGTTTCATCAAAAGTCCCTTCTTTGCGCCAAGAAGTCTTTCCGTGTTATAGACAAAACCGGTAATCTTTTTAATTCTTTCTTCAGTTTCCATTTCATTAAGTCCGTCAAAAGTTATACCCGAATAAAGCATAGCCATCTCAACTGCTTCCTCAGGGTAATCAGTATTAAAAAGCCCTTCTTTGATTCCGTCTTTGACAATACCGGTAATTATCGGATTGATCTTTAGAGCAATCATTTCCTGACTCTTCTGATGCATAAGAGCGTTTTGAGGCTTATGTATTTCGTCTATTACAAATCTGCTGTTGCCGTCATCAAGATTTAGTGCCATCAAGGCCATAGTGAGGCGTTTTAATGTGGGAATCGATTTGTCGGAAGCTATGTCTTTAGCCTTCCCAACTGTTCTGTCAACAATCCTTTCAATTATTGCGTCAAGAATCTCCTCCTTTGATTTGAAATGATAATAAAGGGTTCCTCTCGCAATACCTATTACTGCCAATATATCGTTTGTACTTGCTGCATCGAATCCTTTTTCAATAAAAAGTTTCTCTGCAACATCAAGGATTTCGTTTCTTCTTTCTTCCGCTTCTTTAACTATTCTCATGCCCGATTTATCTCCCTTTTGTTTCAACCGACAGGTTGTCGGTTGTGTTCAAAAATAATGGTAATCCCATTCAAATTATTTGTCAAGGATTACCACTTTTCATTTCTATGCCTCTGCAACTGTCAGGTTTTTGAGCCAGCGTTCCTTCTTTAACCAGAAGTGGAAAATAACCACTTTAATTAAATCCAGCAGCTTTACACCGCCATACATCAAAACCGGACCCCAGTCAGTAAGAAAAGCTATTGCAAACAGCATGGGAAGCATAACAACAATTGTGATTCCAGCATCCGTATAAGCTCCCATCTTGGTATCTCCACCTGCTCTTGCAACAGCTGTCTGCGCATTCATAAAGAGCCATACAGGCATGAAGAAGGCCATCATAATTACCATCTTTCTTGTAATTGCAAGTGCTGATGCACTGAGTTTACCAAAGACTACAGGAATAGCAAGTGTGGTCGAGAAGCCAAACAGAGTCATGGCAACACCCATAATTCCAGCTCCGGCAAGAAGCCATGTTTTCTCGATTCTTGCTCTGTCAAGGTCTCCTTCACCAAGTGTTTTGCCAATGATAACGCCGGTTGCAGAGTATATGCCGCCGAAAGCAACGAAATAAAGGTTTGCAATCGAGAAGCTTGCGGACATGCCCGAAACGACATCGGCTCCTCCTCTTCCGTTATACAAAGCGGTTGTAACAACCTCCGACAAAACCCAAACCATTTCGCAAAATAATACTAAGGAGCCCTTTTTAAGAATATCTGCAAAGAGTTTCCAGTCAACCTTAAAGAAACTCTTAATGCCAACGACAAACTCCGGCTTAAGTTTGATATACATAATAATAAAGATAACAAACTCCAAAGTTCTTGCTATAACGGTTGCGTATGCGGCACCTCTTACTTCAAGTCTGGGACATCCAAGATTTCCGTAGATTAAAAGCCAGTTACAAAGCGTATTTGTAAGCGTTGCAATAACAGTTACAACAAGAGGCTTTTTTACCTGCCCCAGGTCTCTTAATGAACTTGCGATGCACATTGAAAACATCATCGGAAGTCCCATTAAGAACATAATCCTTATATACTTGACACCTTCATCAAGGATCTGGCTTGCCTGTGTATTTCCGATAACCATAAGTGAAAGCACTTCTCTCGGGAAGACAATGCACACAAGGAAATAAGGAACAACTGCAATAAAGCACATAATAAGTTTGAATCTGAAGGCCTGTTTCATTCCCTCATTATTTTGGGCGCCAAAAAACTGCGTCATAAAAATACCGCCTGCAGTGCAGATGGTATTAACATAAATCATAAAAATAAACAGTACCTGTCCGGCCACATTTACTCCGGACATACATACATCTCCAAGGCCTGATACCATAAAGTTGTCAACCAGTGAAACCAGGCTTTGGATAAGTGATTGCAGCATTATCGGTACTGCGAGCGCCAACGCGCCTTTATAAAATGTCCACGGGCCGAATACCCGTTTCTTGTTTGTTGCTTCAGACATATTTATACTCCATATCTCATTATTTCAAAATCTCAAAAGCCATGTCATACATGTCTCTTGCGTCAACTGTATTTCTCTTATAATTCGGGTTATCGGGCTCGTATCTTACATACTTTTCCACTTCCTCGATAAGCGCAAGAAGGCATACTGCAAGAGCGTATCTTATCTCTGTCTCTCTATTTAAAGCGATTGGCTCTTTAGCTGTCTTATTATAGATTTCAATCGCCTCTTTTTTATCAGAAAGCGGAGCCTTCTGTCCGGGATTAAGGGTAATAAAGTCAGCAACGGGGTCACCCCAGTATCCTCTCTCCGGATCAATCCAGATAAGCTTTCCGTCTTTATATAAGACATTGCTGTCCCAAAGATCAAAGTTTACCATGCGACAGGGAACAGTGCAAAGAAGTCTCTCATACTTATCAATATACTCTACAAACTTTTCACCGTCCGGTGTCTCGTATCCCAATGACTTACAGTCCTTAATAAGGTTCTTTGCCATAGACTTAAGTGCCTCATACCATGATGCGTAAAGGCCTGACTGAATATATCCGAATTTATCATTTTTAATGGCATGAATCTTTGTAAGCATGCCAATCTTTTTGGCCTGAATTTCTTTCATGCCCTCTTCATCAAGTCCGGCATCCCAAAGAGGTTTTCCCTCCATGAAATCCATGATAAAGCAGTTGCTCTTAATAATACTTCCGGAGAAATCAAACGCCTTAACCTTCGGACAGATAATATCGGTATTCTCATTCATCATTGTGTACCAGAACACCTCTGACTCCATCATGTTCTTTTCATATGTAAGAACTTTCTTATCCGCAGGAGGCGCAATCTTTAACGCATAGACATTACCGTCTTCACAGGTAACCTTGTATGCGGCATTGAATTCACCGTCTCCGAGCGGTGTGCAGTTTACAACTTCGCCAATCTTTTTTGCCCTGAAAAGTTCTTTTATTTCATCTGTAGTTGCTTCGTACTTTGTATTACTCTCTATCATTTTAAATACCTCAATCCTTTAAAATTCAATTTGGCAGCCAACCTTCATCTGGTTAACCATGTCGCCCAGTTCTTCTCTTAGAATTTCATACGCGCGGTTCTTGGTGCAATGCCCTGTGCATACATACTCGATACCGGTTTCCTTAATCTTGGCGGCTACGCTTCTTACCTCTTCTTCCGACTTGTTGAAAAGATGGAAGCCGCCTATAAGGCCATACACCTTCTTGTCAGGAAACGTTTCCTTAACCTCGTTTATGATGTTTGCAGCACCGCCATGTGAACAGGAATTGATAATCACAAGCCCCTTATCAGTGTCAAGAACAAGGCTCTGCTCGTGCGCAAAATCATCAGGAATCCAGCCGTTCTCTGTTTTTCTGAACATCATCTCTCTCTTGCCGATAGCGGATAAGCCGCTTGTCTTATGAGGGATAAGATAAACTCCGTCCATAAGCTTATAATCGCCCGTTACCCTCTCGATTCGATTCGCATATTTTGTCAGAACGTTTCTCGGAATTCCGATATAGAACTTAAAGATGAATTTCTTATGATAACAATTCGGCTCAGCAAGAAGTCTTAAGTAAAACTTTGCTTTATGATTTGCCTCAAAGAATGCAGGCATTCCGTTTGCATGGTCGTAATGAGCATGGCTTAATACAGCTGCATCAACATCCCTTACATCAAGATTAAGTTTCTTCATGTTATCAAGAAAAAGCGTTGATGAACCGGTATCCACCATGATTTTCTTATCACCATACTCGGCGAGAATGCAAAGTCCCCACTCTCCGGTAAGGTTCTCGTTTGACTTATTGTCAACAACGACCGTAAGCCTGGTTTTCATAAAAATCTTCCTCC
Organism: Lachnospiraceae bacterium; assembly: GCA_017614185.1. Next base: position 4,686 of record JAGACI010000160.1, read on the forward strand.
AAATACTTTTTACTGCGTAGCTATACTTTATCAGGCGGTAAAAAAATAAATCAGCATTACACTGATTTATTTTCTTTTTACACTTGTTTTTAGTCTGCTTTATTCGCCCTGTGGAACACCCATAAATCCTTTCATTGGATTAACTTTCTTGGCGACCGAATAGATTTCATCCTGACTGTTTAAAACGTAATCCTTAAGCTGTGCCGTCTCCTCATCGGTGAAGCCTTCATTGTTTAAAAGTTTTCCCTCAGGCAGCACAAACTCGGCTTTCTTCGCCCCGTCTTCAAACATAACGTAAATAGCCTTGTTATCATCCTTTCTTGTCATGGATGAAACGCTCATTTTAATCTCTTCGTTCATAGTTAACCTCCATAAAGGATGAAACTATTCTACAGTAACACTCTTTGCAAGATTCCTGGGTTTATCGACATCAAGTCCCTTTGAAACAGAAATGTAATATCCAAGTAACTGCAAAGGAATAATTGCAAGACTTCCGATGAAGTGCTCGTCAACCTTTGGCACATAGACTGAGAAGTTTACGCTGTCTTCAACGTCATATTTGCCATAAGCGGTTACGCCCATAAGGTACGCACCCCTGCTCTTACATTCTAACATATTGCTGAGTGTTTTTTCATATAAATCACTCTGAGTAAGAAGACCGATTACCAAAGTTCCGTCTTCAATAAGAGAAATCGTTCCATGCTTAAGTTCGCCTGCGGCATAACCCTCGGAATGAATATAGCTTATCTCTTTCATCTTGAGGGAGCCTTCAAGGCCTATAGCGTAATCAATTCCTCTTCCGATAAAGAAGACATCCTTTGCGTTTGCATACTTTGAAGCAAACCACTGGATTCTTTCCTTATCTTCCAAAACCTTCTTAATCTTATCAGGGATGGATTTAATCTCTTCTATGTACTGCTCGTATTCCGAAAGAGTGCTTCTAACTCTGCCAAATTCCAAAGCAAGAAGGAAACTTGCTACAAGCTGACAGCTGTATGCCTTTGTGGTTGCAACAGAAATCTCGGGACCGGCAACCGTATACATTACATAGTCTGCTTCTCTTGCTATTGAACTTCCGATAACGTTGACGATTGCAAGGGTCTTTAATCCCTTTTCCTTTGAAATTCTGAGTGCAGCGAGTGAGTCTGCCGTTTCTCCCGATTGTGAAATGATTACAACCAAAGCATTCTCATCAAGTCTTGCCTTTGAATATCTGAATTCGGAAGCAAGATCAACGCTTACAGGAATATCAGCTATGTCTTCAAACACATACTTGGCCTGCATTCCAACATGCCATGCGGAACCACATGCAACAAAGTAAATCTTTGAAAATTTCTTAATATCATCTTCGGAAATACCGACTTCCGACAGATCGATCTTGTTATCGTCTTTTACATACTTACGCAGAGTGTCTTCAACAGCCTTGGGCTGCTCATGAATCTCCTTCATCATGAAATGCTCAAAGCCGCCCTTTTCAGCCGCTTCCGCATCCCAGTCTATTGTTGTTATATCTTTTGTAATCTTATCGCCGTCAAGGTTATAGAATGTAACATCTCCGGCACTTAACTCGGCCATCTCAAGGTTGCCGATATAGTAAACATTTCTGGTGTGATTAAGAATAGCCGGTACGTCGGAAGCCAGGAATGTCTCACCCTTGTTTACGCCTATAATCATAGGGGAGTCTTTTCTTGCAACGTAAATCTTTCCCGGAATATCCTTAAACATAACTGCAAGAGCATATGAACCACGTACTCTCACAAGTGTTTTGGCAAGTGCATCGATGGGACCAATGTTATATTTCTTGTAATAGTAATCTACAAGCTTGATTAAAACCTCTGTATCGGTCTGGGAATAAAATCTGTAGTCATGACGCTCAAGCTTTGCCTTGAGTTCCTGGAAGTTCTCAATAATACCGTTATGAACTCCGACAACCTCAGACTCTACCATTCCTGAGCCTGAATTGGTGCAGTTACCCGAAACATGAGGATGCGCATTAATCTGGCTGGGAGCTCCGTGAGTTGCCCAACGCGTATGTCCGATACCGCAGGTACCCTTAACCGCTTTTCCTCCGTCAGTTTTCTCAATGAGATTCTTTATCTTTCCAATGGTCTTAACAACCTCTGCAGGATTTTCGCCGTTTCTGACAGCGATACCGGCAGAATCATATCCTCGGTACTCTAACTTTGTGAGTCCTTCAATAAGCATGCCGGCGGCCTGCTTATCGCCTACGTATCCGACAATTCCACACATACAAAAAAGCCCTTTCTGAAAATCTTATTTTACCCAATTTTCAGTTTCGGGCTTTTATGCATCATAAATGTGTAATTATAAGGTTTTTACTCTACTGAGTTGATAAAAGCAAAGATTTCATCCTTAATCTCTTTGTTGACTTTAAGGGCATTTTCTCTTGAATCACGGTTCGAATAAAAATAGAACTTAATCTTGGGTTCCGTTCCGGAAGGTCTGATTGCAAACCATGAACCGTTATCAAGGAAAAGTCTTATAGCATTCTGAGCAGGTATGTCTTCATATCCGTTTATGTAATCAATAACCTTCTCAACCTTTGCTCCCGCAACACTTGTGGGAAGATTCTCTCTAAAGTACTTCATCATTCTCTGGATTCTCTGTGCTCCGGGAATACCTTCAAGAACGATATTTGGTTCATCCTCTGCAAAATATCCGTACTTCGCATAAATCTCCTGAAGTACATCCCATAAAGTCTTGCCTTCTTTACGATAATATGCGGCTGCCTCGGCAACCATCATTCCTGCGCTGATACCATCCTTGTCTCTTATATCTTCACAGATTGCATATCCTACAGACTCTTCATATCCGAAGAGATATTTAAGTCCATGCTCATGAAGATAAGGAATCTTACCGCAGATGTTCTTAAA
>JAGACI010000161.1 GCA_017614185.1 Lachnospiraceae bacterium
ACATGTTCCCTCAGGTGAGCTTTCGGGCACAACTTTATTTAAGCTGTTAACGATGTAAAGACCTCTGGTATCGTGCTGAACTCTGGGGTTAGGATCGTCAACTACAAAGACTGTGTAATCCTTGATTCCAAGTTCTTCTGCCGAACAATCGCAGCCAATATAAACGGTCTCAAGAGAAATACCGAAGTCTCTCGCATTTGCAAGTTTAAGGTCGTTCTCGGGAACCTTCTTCTCATCCATTCTGCTGTAAACGTTGTTGGGTATTACATTGGAGATAACCTCTTTGGCATAAATCTTCTCGCCTCTTACACCAACTCCGTTGATTCTGCCGGTTTCATCTGTAAGGAACTCTGTTACTTCGCTGTTGTACCAGACTTCACCGCCATTATCCTGGAATACCTTAATAAGGGCTTCGGATAACTCATGTGAACGTTTTGCAGGCATTGCAGCACCGTCATCCACATAACCTCTTACCATGGTAAGGTAGTGCATGCAGCAAAGTTCATCTGTGGGCACACCAAGGTATCCCCAATATGTATTAACGATATTTCTTGCTTTCTCAGGCATACCCAGTGCAATCTGAACTTCCTCAACAGAGTGGGAAGCGCAGCGCATGAAGTTGCCGTACTTAAGAGCCATCACAAGCTTGTTGGGATTACCCTTCTTCTTTGTGATGTAATCTGTTGCCTGTCTGCAGTTAAAAACCAGATCCATGAAAGCCTTAACGCTCTTACGGCTTCCGGGGCAGGCTGCTTCGATGGAATCACAGTATCCTTCGATTCCGCCCTTTACGGTTACATCATAACCGTTCTCGCCCTTGCAGATTACTCGATACATGTTGTTCTCGTATCGCCAGTCAATTTTTGCACCCAGATCTTCAAAAATGTTATAAACCGTGTCGGGATGCTCAGGTGTACCTACCGAACACAGCTCATGAAGTGAAGGCTCAAATTCAAAACGTCCTCTTACGAAGCTTGTTGCACATCCGCCGGGGATGTTGTGCTTCTCAAGGAGTAAGGTCTTTAAGCCATGTTTTGCGCAGTTTGCAGCAGCAACAAGTCCGCCGTTACCTGCACCTACGACTATCACATCGTATTGTCTTTCCATGTAATCCCTCCTTAATGCTTTGTAGTTTTGTTTCATAAAGTACACTACTCACGTTTAATTTTATTCCAAAAATAAAACGGGTGCAACATAAGTTGCACCCGAAAAGTCCAAAACTTTTAACCGTGCTACAGCACGTAACGGTCGCCCCTCTCAACCACAATCTGTATCTCGTTTTCGCCCTTGTAGTAGGAGTTCGCCCTTATCGTACCCTTGGACTCAACAATACAGTTTTCAATATGCGTATTGTCTCCGATGTAAACGTAATTGAGAATAATGCAGTTCTTGATGTAACAGTTGTTTCCGATATATGCCTTTTTGAAAAGCACGGAATCCTCAACCGTTCCGTTTACGATACATCCTGAAGAAATAAGGCTGTTCTTGATGCTTGCTCCCGAGTTATATTTTGCAGGGGGCAGGTCATCAACCTTTGAGTAGATGTCAGGATACTGGTTAAAGAAGTAGTCTCTGATTTCCGGCTTTAAGAAATCCATGTTGGTGTTGAAATAGTCATCAACAGATGCGATATTTCTCCAGTAGGATTTAATCTTGTAGCCATAGAGGCGCTTCATATCTTTGTATCGAATGAGGATATCGCGTACAAGATCATATCTGTCTTCTTCCGCGCATCTCTCAATCATTTCAATTAAAAGTCTTCTTCTTATTACATAAATTCCGCAGGAAACGGTGCTTGATTTGGATACAAGAGGTTTCTCCTCAAATTCCTCAATCCTGCTTTCCTCATTCATCTTGATTGTTCCGAAACGATCTACGGAAAGAGTGGGATCCATGTCCTTGCAGACAACGGTGATGTCCGCTTTTTTCTCAACGTGATATTCCAAAACCTTATTGTAATCAAGTTTGTATACACAGTCACCCGATGCGATAACTACGTAAGGTTCATGTGAATCCTTAAGGAATGAAAGATTCTGGTAAATCGCATCCGCCGTTCCGCGGTACCAGTTGGAGTTATCGGCAGTCATTGCGGGAGTGAATACGAAAAGTCCGCCCTGCTTACGTCCGAAGTCCCACCACTTTGATGATGAGAGGTGCTCATTTAAGGAGCGTGCATTGTACTGTGTAAATACCGCTACCTTCTGAATGTGGGAGTTGGACATGTTGCTGAGTGAAAAGTCGATGCTTCGATAACTTCCCGCTATAGGCATGGCGCTGATTGCACGGTTCTGGTTAAGTTCCTTCATTCGGTGGTTGTTACCACCTGCAAGAATAATACCTATCGCTCTCAAATCTCGTCACCTGCCTTTATCAAAGTTTTGCCGCTTGCAAGGTTTCCATCGGGATAATCACTCTCTTCTGTTGTTCCGAAGATGCATGTATTCTTTCCGACAGTAACTCCTGCGGGAACGAAGCTCTTCTCACCTACGGTTACAAGACCGTGGTTATAGATATGAGGATCGGTCTCATTCTCGACCTCATCACCTATTCCAAGCTTAGCTCCGGCTCCTATTCTTACGTCCTCGGCAACTATGGACTTATAAAGTTCACAGCCTTCCTCGATGACACTTCTGTTCATGATAATGGAGTCTCTTACGACGGCTCCCTTTCCTATTGTTACACCGCATCCTATAACGGAATTTATTACCTGTCCGTCAATGACACTTCCTTCACCGATAATGCTCTTATCGATTACGCTGTCAGATGAAATATACTGAGGAGGAAGAATCTCACTCTTTGTATAAATCTTCCAGTATTCTTCATAAAGGTTAAAGTCGGGAACCAGATCAATAAGCTCCATGTTTGCTTCCCAGTATGAAGAAAGCGTTCCTACGTCCTTCCAGTAACCATTGAACTCATACGCATACAAGGGCGCTTTTTGTGAGTGAAGGTAAGGAATGATATGTTTACCAAAGTCAAGTCCCGGCTTGTCTGCCAAAGCGATAAGCGAATCCTTAAGTGCCTTCCAGTTAAAGATATAGATACCCATGCTTGCAAGGTTGCTTCTGGGATGTTCGGGCTTTTCTTCAAAATCTTCTATTTTATGATTTTCATCGGTGATGATTACGCCAAAACGGCTTGCCTCTTCGATAGGTACGGGCATAACGGCGATTGTTGCCTCAGCATTGTTCTGCTTATGATAATCAAGCATAACCTCGTAGTCCATCTTGTAGATGTGGTCACCTGAAAGAATAAGGACATAATCGGGATTATACTGCTCCATGTAATCGATATTCTGATAGATAGCGTTGGCTGTTCCCGTATACCACTCGGTACTTTCAATCTTCTCATAAGGAGGAAGAACCGAAACGCCGCCGATATTTCTATCCAAATCCCAAGGGATACCGATTCCGATATGACTGTTAAGTCTGAGGGGTTGATACTGAGTAAGAACACCAACCGTATCTACGCCTGAATTGATACAGTTGCTGAGAGGGAAATCAATGATTCTGTACTTTCCGCCAAAAGCTACGGCCGGTTTTGCAACCTTGGAGGTAAGAACTCCGAGTCGGCTGCCCTGCCCACCGGCAAGAAGCATCGCAATCATTTCTTTTTTTATCATACTATTGGCACCTCACCGAAAAATTTGATAAAGCAAAGATAAGTATAATAATTATAGCATAAATTACTTAAAAGTGAACAAAAGTAAGACTTTTTTAAGAATTTTTTTGTGTAATTTTCCTCGATTTGTCTTTTTGATTTCAAGTGGCTATAATGAATAAGTGTTTTAGATTTCGGAGGTCATATTCTATGTACAAAATAGATTTTAAGAAACCCATTCATATACATTTTATCGGAATCGGCGGAATCAGCATGAGCGGTCTCGCAGAGGTTTTAATAAGAGAAGGCTTCACCGTTTCCGGATCGGATAACAAAAAGAGCGAGCTCACCGAGTCTCTTGAAAAAGACGGTGCCAAAATCTTTATCGGCCAGCGCGCTTCAAATATAGAAGAAGGAATCGACTGTGTTGTTTACACCGCAGCAATCCACCCTGACAACCCTGAGTTTGAGGCATGCGTTAAGGCAAATCTTCCCATGCTTACAAGAGCCGAGCTTCTCGGCCAGCTTATGAATAACTATAAGACCAGCGTTGCCATAAGCGGAACACACGGCAAGACCACAACCACAAGTATGATTTCCGAGATTCTTATGAGTGCCGAGGTTAACCCCACACTCTCAATCGGCGGAATCTTAAGAAGCATTGGCGGAAACGTAAGAGTCGGCGGTCCCGACTACTTTGTAACAGAAGCCTGTGAGTACACAAACTCTTTCTTAAGTCTCTACCCTACAGTCGGACTTATTCTTAATATTGAAGAAGATCATCTGGATTTCTTCAAAGACCTTGATGATATAAGAAAGTCATTTAAGACCTTTGCAGGTCAGATAGCAGAAAACGGAACTCTTATTATAAACGGTGAAATCGAAAGACTCTCTGAGATTACAGACGGACTTAAGTGCAAAGTTTTAACCTATGGAATAAGAGGAAACTTTGACTACACTGCAAAAGATGTTACCTTTGATGATTTCGGATGCGCAACCTATACGGCCGTAACACCTTTAGGTGACAGAAAGGTCAGCCTTTCAATCCCCGGAATGCAGAACGTATCGAACTCGCTTGCAGCACTTGCTCTTGCGGATACTTTAAAGATCGGTGATGACATTTCTCTTTCCGCCCTTAAGAACTATCACGGTATCGACAGAAGATTTGAATATAAGGGCAAAATCGGCGATGTAACCGTTATCGATGACTATGCTCACCATCCTACAGAGATTAAGGCAACTCTCGGGGCTGCTGAGAAGTACCCCCACAAAGAGCTTTGGGTTGTCTTCCAGCCTCATACCTACACA
>JAGACI010000162.1 GCA_017614185.1 Lachnospiraceae bacterium
ACGCATGTATTGCGGCAGATCAGGCAGCAAAACTTGCCAAAATGAATGAAACTGCTTAGGGAGGGGTAAAAATGGCAGCCAAAATTTTAATCGTCGAAGACGAAAAACCCATCGCAGACTTAATCTATATGAGTCTTACCGATGCAGGCTACAAGTGTGAAAAGGTTAATGACGGCTTTGAAGCAGCAGATTTGATCGAAGAGAAGAGATACGATCTGGTTCTTCTCGATATCATGCTTCCCGGCTGTGACGGCTATGAACTTCTGGATTACTTAAAAGAGTATGAGACTCCGGTAATCTTTGTTACAGCCAAGGCTGATGTTAAGGACCGCGTTAAAGGTCTTAAACTTGGCGCAGATGATTACCTTACAAAGCCTTTTGATATCGTTGAACTTCTCGCAAGAGTTGAGACAGTCTTAAGGCGTTTTAACAAGAATGAGACAAAGTTAAGCTTTGCAGATGTTGTCGTAGATACAGAAGCACATACTGTTACACAAAACGGCAACAATATTTCCCTTACCATGAAGGAGTACGAGATTTTGATTCTCTTCCTTCAGAACAAAAATATCGCGCTCTTCAGAGAGAAGATATTTGAGAAGGTTTGGGGCGGTGAATATACGGGCGACAGCAGAACCGTAGATTTGCACGTACAAAGAATGCGTAAGAAACTGGGATGGGAGAAGAGAATCGTCCCTGTTTACAAAGTTGGATATCGGTTGGAGGACACTGATGAAGTTTAAGTGGAAACTTTTTATCTGGACTATGGCATCGGTAACTCTGGCATATTGCTTAAGCGGAAGTATGATGATTACTTCCGCCTTTCGCGTTACATACAACAAAGAAGTAGAGATGGCAGCGGAAGAGCATGAGATTTTGCAAAATACCTTTATCATGGTTTTGTCTCACTTATCAAAGAACGTAACTGATGAGGTCTGGAGACAGGTCGCAAAAGATCTTGATGACACCGGAGCCAGAAAGAACTTCTATTTCTGTATCCAGAATGCTGAGAAATCCGATCTTTATGAGAGCTTTTCAATGCGTAAGGATGGGATTATTGCCTATGACAAGACGGAAGGAATCCCGGACACGGGAGTATTCCTTTATACCCAGGATAAAAAATACCTTTTGATGACCCGTTCCTACATCAATTCGGGAAACGGAAAGCTTTATCTTAACATCATAAGAGATATAACGGATATCTTCGATACCAGAAGTAACCAGCTTGCCATTTTCTATAGAATTATGGGAAGCATTATGCTCCTTACCGCGATTGTTTCCTATATTATTGCTTACTTCCTTGCAAAGCCCATATTTAAGATTTCAAAAGTCGCAGGGGAGATTTCGGAAGGCAATTTCACTGCCAGAGCAAACCTTGAAGGATATGATGAAATCGGTGAGCTTGCCATGGATGTCGACAGCATGGCCGAAACTTTGGAGAAAAACTTTGAAGAGCTTAATGATGCCGTAAGACGTCAGGAAGACTTCGTAGGAAACTTCGCTCATGAGCTTAAGACACCTCTTACATCAATCATAGGATATGCAGATACATTAAGATCCAAAAAGCTTGATGAAGAGCAGATTTTCAAGGCTGCAAACTACATTTATACAGAGGGTAAGAGACTTGAAGGAATGTCCTTTAAACTTCTTGAAATGCAGGTGACAAAGCAGTCTGAGATGAGCCTTAGGGATGTTGACGCCGAGTACCTTGGAGAAGATGTAAGCGGAGCTTTGACACCTCTTATGGAAAGCACCGGAATGGATCTTTCCGTTAAGTTTGAGCCTGGTATTATAAAGGCCGATATTGACCTTATCAAATCCGTAATATTCAACACTGCGGATAACGCAAGAAAAGCCAACGAGGCTGCCGGCAGAACGAAAATATCGATTGACGGACACCTTGATGGTGATAAATATATCATTTCCATTACAGACGAAGGTACAGGTATTCCCGAGGATGAACTTGATAAGATTACCGAAGCCTTCTACATGGTAGACAAATCAAGAGCCAGAAAGCAGGGCGGTGCCGGACTGGGACTTGCGCTTTGCAAGCAGATTATGGAGCAGCATGGCGGAACAATTGCTTTTGAAAGCAAACTTGGAGAGGGAACTAAGATTATCCTCACATTAAACGGTAAACCCGTACCTGATGAGGAAGAAGAGGAGGGTGAAGATGAATAAGACACAGACTGCTATAGTCGGACTTGCAGTAATCGAGATACTCCTTGTATGCTTCTTTATCCCTCAGCTGTTTTTCAGAGTTCAGGATTCAGAACTTGCCAAGGAAGTTGAAAAGGTTTCTATTGAACCTGCAAAGCTTTCTTTTTACGAAAATACCATTTATAACAGCTCGTCACCCCTTACACTTGATGAGAAGATTGAGTTTGCCAACAGTTACGACTCTACAATCACTTCAATTCTTCTTGAGAAAGGTGAAAAATACTCAGCCAACCAGATCTGTTCAATAGCAGCAGGAGAGCTTGACGCAATCTGCAACTATTATGAGGATGACATGCTGTTTTCCAGAATCAGGGGTATGGAAATCAATGTTTCTCTTAACGAGTATGGTGTTACACTTGGTCTTCAGGCCTCGGATAACGGAACCGAGTATGCGGACGTAGACACTGTAGATGAGACAGATGTTGATCTTGGCTTAACATACGTATCGGGTTCTGTAGAGATAAGACTTGAGCCTTATATGTACATTAACTCATCCGAACCTGAGCAGGCATTCATTGTCTGGACAGTGAATTACTACGACTCCGAGGACGGAACCACATTGTTCCTTTATTTTGATGACGAGACAGGCAGACTTTTATCGGTAACAGGAAGCCTTGCCAACTATAATGATAAGGCTGCATATTCTCTTTATCCCGAAACCAAGGCTACTATGACCTTGATTAAGGATTATTATGATACTGTTGATAAAAACTCAAGAGAAAGCAACCAATAATGGGTTGCCTATAGGCAACAAAACTGATATAATTCAAAATTGTTAATAATATAACAGTTTATTTTTCTATTTAAGAAAGGAACATATATGAGCAAGAAAACCAAAGTACTTATGATTCTTGACGGTTTCGGTCTTAATGATAAGACAGAGGCAAATGCCGTAGCTCTTGCCAAGACGCCCGTAATCGACAATCTTATGAAGACCTGTCCTTTTGTTAAGGGCAATGCAAGCGGAATGGCAGTAGGTCTTCCTGACGGACAGATGGGTAACTCAGAGGTCGGACATCTTAACATGGGTGCCGGCAGAATCGTTTACCAGGAACTTACAAGAATTACCAAGGAAATCCAGGATGGTGAGTTCTTCGAGAACGAGGCTCTTCTTAAGGCAATCAACAACTGTAAGAAGAATAACTCAGACCTTCACCTTTACGGACTTCTTTCAGACGGTGGTGTACACAGCCACAATACCCATCTCTATGCACTTATCGAGATGGCTAAGAGAAACGGACTTGAGAACGTATTCGTTCACTGCTTCCTTGACGGAAGAGACACACCTCCCACAGGCGGTAAGGGATACGCAGAAGAGCTCGAAGCAGAAATGAAGAAAATCGGCGTTGGTAAGATCGCTACAGTAAGCGGACGTTACTACGCTATGGACAGAGATAACAACTACAACAGAGTTGAGATTGCATACAACGCTCTTACAAAGGGTGAGGGAATCACGGCTCCCGATGCTATTACAGCTATTCAGCAGTCTTATGATAAGGATGAGACTGATGAGTTCGTTAAGCCCACAGTGGTTCTTGAGAACGGCAAACCCGTTGCAACAATCAAGGATGGCGATTCAATCATCTTCTTTAACTTCAGACCCGACCGTGCACGTGAGATTACTCACTGCTTCTGTGATGACGAGTTTGATAAGTTTGAGAGAGGAGCAAGAATCAAGACCACATACGTTTGCTTCTCAGATTACGATCCCCTTATCCTTAATAAGGAAGTTGCTTTCAAGAAGATCTCTATCACAAATACATTCGGTGAGTACCTTGCAGCTCACAACATGACTCAGGCGCGTATCGCAGAGACAGAGAAGTATGCACACGTTACATTCTTCTTTAACGGCGGTATCGAGAAGCCCAACGAGGGAGAGGACAGAATCCTTGTTAACTCCCCCAAGGTTGCTACTTATGACCTTAAGCCTGAGATGAGCGCATATGAGGTATGTGATAAGCTTACTGAGGCTATTCGCTCCGGCAAATATGATGTAGTAATCATCAACTTTGCTAACCCTGACATGGTAGGCCACACAGGAGTACTTGAGGCAGCTATCAAGGCTGTTGAGACAGTAGATGAGTGCGTTGGTAAAGCAGTA
>JAGACI010000163.1 GCA_017614185.1 Lachnospiraceae bacterium
CAGAGTTAAAATACTCATCCATCTCAAGGGCTCTGTCATAAACCTCGGCTGCCTTGCCGTAAGCAAGCTCCGATACAATGTCCTGAGGGTCTTTCCTTGTGGTAATCTCCTCACCTGTTGCGGGAATGATTGCAAACTCATCAAAGAGTGCCGAAAGAAGTTCCTTACGTCTCGGAGAACCCGATGCCAAAATAATCTTGTTCATTTTATTTATCCTTATTAATCTGTACTTCGGGGATGAAAACTCTCGTATTCTTCTCTTTCTTCTTCTGAAGATTCTTAAGCTTCCTGGTTGTATTAACAGCCTCGTCGCAAAGTTTCATCTGAGAGTTTAATTTCTTCCCTCTACCTGTAATTTTAACATAGGTTCCCTCAGGTGTTAAGCATGTTGCTTTAACTGTATCCCTAAGTTCAAGGTCAAGTACATGCCATAAGATTTCCTTAAGCTTCCTGTCTTCAATAGGGAATAAAATCTCAACACGCCTCTCGAGATTTCTGGGCATCCAGTCTGCACTTCCGAGGTAGTACTCGGGATCATCATCATTATAGAAGTAAAAGATTCTGCTGTGCTCAAGGAAGGTCCCGACTATAGAGCGTACTCTGATATTGTCGCTTACACCGGGAATACCGACCTTAAGGGAACATATACCTCTGACAATAAGGTCAATCGATACCCCTGCACTCGAGGCCTCATACAAAGCTTCTATTATATCCTTATCACAAAGCGAATTCATCTTCGCAATGATACGGGCCTTCTTGCCCTTCCTTGCGTTATTTCTCTCCCTTTCTATAAGGTGAATAAATCTGTCCTTAAGCCATAAGGGAGCAAGTGACAATCTGTTCCAGTTTTCGGGCTCAGAGTAGCCTGAGAGCATGTTAAAGACTGCGGTTGCATCCTCGCCGAATTCCTTTTTACAGGTAAAAAGTCCAAGGTCCGAGTAAAGTTTTGCGGTCGAATCGTTATAGTTACCGGTTCCAAGGTGAACGTAACGCTCTATGCCGTCTCCCTCACGTCTTACCACAAGGGTTATCTTACAGTGCGTCTTAAGCCCAACAAGTCCGTAGATAACGTGGCATCCCGCTTTCTCAAGCATCTTCGCCCATACGATGTTATGCTCCTCATCAAACCTGGCTTTAAGTTCAACCAAAACCGTAACCTGTTTGCCGTTTTCCGCAGCTAGGGCTAAAGCTTTGATAATGGGAGAATCACCGCTTACTCTGTAGAGAGTCTGCTTGATTGCTAGTACATCCCTGTCATTTGCGGCTCTCTTAATAAAATCGACAACAGGCTCAAAAGTCTGATAAGGGTGATGCATTAAGATATCGCCCTCTCTTATACATGAGAATATATCCTTGCCTGCGGGAATCTCGGGAATCGGCTGAGGCGTATACTTTTTCTCCTTATAAGCTTCAAATCCCGGAAGATTGTACATTTCAAGAAGGAAAGTAAGGTCCAGAGGTCCGTTTACACGGTAAACATCACCTGTCTCGACACTTAGTTCCTTAATAAGAAGTTTTAAAAGCCTCTTGTCCATATCCTTTAAAACTTCAAGTCTTATAACCTGGCCCCACTGGCGCTTTTTAAGCTGCTTCTCGATTTCCTTAAGAAGGTCTGCTGCCTCATCCTCCTCTATAGTAAGATCGGCGTTTCTCATGATTCTGAAGGGGTTGGCGCATAAGACATCATAGTTTAGGAAAAGCTTATCGATGTTTCTTTCGATAATCTCCTCAAGAAGAATAAGCCTGACCTTGCCGCCACGATCCTGCAGGCGCACCACTCTGTCGAGTACGCTTGGAACCTGAACTGTTGCAAACTCAAACTCCTTTTTGCCCTTTTTATCCTTCTTTGATAAAAGAGCTCCTATATTTAAAGTATTGTTCCTAATAAGCGGGAAAGGTCTTGAGGAATCCACGGCCATGGGTGTAAGCACGGGATAAACGCTCTCATAAAAGTATTTATCCACAAACTTTTTGTCCCTCTCGTCAAGCTTCTCGTGGCTTCCGATAAGTTCCACCTTCTTATCGTGAAGAAGTGGAATCAAAGAGTTGTTATAGACGTTGTACTGCTTTCTGACAAATTCGTGAGTGACCTTCTCAAGAGCCATAAGCTGCTCAATGGGGGTCATTCCGGCAATGTCAACACCCTCGTAGTCGGCGTTAACCATGTCTTTAAGTGAGGCCACTCGAATCATGAAGAACTCGTCCAGATTGGACGCTGTTATGCTTAAGAATTTGAGTCTTTCAAAAAGCGGATTCTGCCTGTTCTTCGCTTCTCTTAAGACTCTTTCGTTAAATTTAATCCATGATAGTTCTCTGTTTGTGTAATATTCGCTCCTACCGTAAATGCTCTTTCTTTTAGCCATGTTTACCCCCGTAAATGAACTAAAATTAATCTGCCATACCGGATAAATAATCTACAAACTGCTGTGCTGTCCTGCCTGATAAGCCGCCGTGTGAAAGCTCCCACTTGTTGGCTTCGGCAAGTAATGTCTCATCGTCAATCTTAAGCCCCTCTTTGTGTGCAAGGGCAAGTACTATCTCTTTAAACTCATTAGGTGAAGGAGAACCAAAGTAAATGGTTACGCCAAACCTTGCAACGAGCGAAAGTTTCTCCTGGACCGTATCGTTGGTGTGAAGGTCGTCATCTCTTTCCGACTTGTCGGAGAACTTCTCTCTTAATAGATGTCTTCTGTTTGAGGTCGCATAGATAAGTACATTCGCAGGCTTCTTCTCAAGGCCGCCCTCGATTACAGCCTTTAAGTACTTATACTCTGTCTCAAACTCCTCAAAGCTTAAATCATCCATGTAGATGATAAACTTGTAATTTCTGTTCTTTATCTGGGCGATGACATCGTTTAAATCTTCAAACTGATGCTTGTAGATTTCGATTATCCTTAAACCCTTCTCATAATATTTGTTTGCAATTCCCTTTATACATGAACTCTTGCCGGTACCTGCATCGCCAAAGAGAAGGCAGTTGTTGGCTTTTCTTCCCTCAACAAATGCATCCGTATTATCGGTTAACTTCTTCTTCTGGATTTCATACCCGACCAGATCTTCAAGATAAACGTGAGCAATGTTTAAAATAGGCTCGATATGAACTCCCGAATCATCATGAACTACTCTGAATGACTTATGAAGTCCGAACTTTCCGACACCGTATTCTTTATAAAAAGATGTAAGGGTCTCCTTCATCTCTTCCGGAGTTGTATCATCAAGAAACCTTTCGGCAAGTTCGCAGATTCTCTTGCATATCCTTTGGTTATAAACCTTGCTCTCACCTGTGCTTGCTTCATAATCGGATATGATGTCAAGTTCCGGAACGTTAAGTCCGTCTCTTAAAACCTTAAGGTCAAAGTCATAGAATTCCTTGAATATTCCTATATCATGAAGCGCCGCCTCATTGATGCTTCCCTTGATTGCTCCTCTGATCTCGCATCCTTTGGAATAGGCATTCTCATGGTTTACCAGAAGGTTTGTAAGATAGCAGTGCCAAAGATTGCCGTAAAATCCGTGGTTTCCTGCAAACTCAATCAAAGCGTGAACACATTCATATAAGAGCGCACGCCTGTCGTCAAAGTTATAGAATTGATCGTCGAAGTGGTCCATAAGCCAGGCCATGTCGGATAAAAGCTTATCATCCCCACTTGCCTTATAAAGAATCAGTTCTTTATCTCTCATTTTCCGTTACCTTTGTCTGGATATCCTTGCTGTACTCAAAAAGATTCTTAAAAAGGTCGTGAAGATAAGGCTTGTATTCCTCACTGCTCGCAAGATCGGCAATGCTCTCAAGCTTCTCCTCTTCTCTCTTTGCGTCAAATATTGGCATGCCTGCTTCTTTTTTGGCAACAGCTATATTTTTAGCGACATCCATTCTTTTTTCAAACAGATCGATTATCCTTGAATCGATTGCATCGATGGATGCTCGTAATTCCTTTAATTCCATGGTTTTTAGTCCTTTTTTTATTTTAATCTTAAACTAAATCATACTTGATAGCAAGACTTCAAATAGTTATAATTAAGGTGTGAAAACACACGGAGGGAGGTTAAATCAGTGAAGAAGAAATTACCAGTAATAATCGGTATTGCAGTAATCGCTCTGGTAATTGCTCTTGCTATTTTCCTTCATGTCCGAAAGAACACATTTAAGTTCAATACTTCGCCGGTGGTCGGTAATACGGCCGGCAATCTTTATAACAAAGGTTATTTCTGTGAACAGGGCGGCAAGGTTTACTTTGTAAACGCTTATGACCGCAACACTCTCTACGTTATGAATCCCGATGAGACAAATATAGAGCCGGTACTTGACGTAACCATGGAACTTCTTAACGTGGATGAGAATCACGTTTACTATTTCCAGACATCTACAAGCGGAGCCTCAGGTCTCGGACATATGCGTTCAAGAGCGGGAATTGCGCGCTGTAACTTAGACGGTACGCACGGAGATCTCTTTACCTCCGACACTGCCTTTTGCATGCTTGTTGTAAATAATGAGCTTTACTATCTTGTCTCCGATGCCACAGGACCTCATTTCTACCGTCAGCCAATCGACGGTTCCGATGCAACACTTATCTCAAACGAGTTAATCTATCCCGCCTGTGCAATCGGAAACACGATTTACTATAACGGACGTACCTATGACCATGAGCTCTATGCCTTCAATACCGACATGGGCTACGGCGAGAGTATCTGGGCCGGAAACCTTTGGAATCCCATCGTTGTTGACGGCTATGCCTACTACATGGACGTCCCCAACAACTACAGACTTTGCCGCTATTCCTTATCTGAGGGTGTCATTGAGGTTCTTACCGATGACAGAATCGATATGTTTAACATGGGAAACGGCAAGATTTTCTATCAGAAAAGCTCTCCTTCATCTCCTGCTTTAATCCGCATGAACTATGACGGAACCGACAAGGAGATAATAGCAGAGGGAGTTTACTCA
>JAGACI010000164.1 GCA_017614185.1 Lachnospiraceae bacterium
ACCAAAGACGGAATGCTTCTTTATGAGACAAGCACATACACCGCCGACGGAGCTCACGATGGAGTGCTTGGAACCTGGAGACAGGAAGAGAACCATTGGTCTTACAAGTTTACCGATGACGGAATGTTCAATGAGGACGGGTTCTTTGGCGGACACTTCGCAGTTGATGAGAATGCCGGAACCATCAAGCTTATGTATGAAGATCCTCTTCAGGACACAATCCTTTATTACACACTTGACGGTGACAATCTCACAGTGGCATATCCCTGGGGAATGGTTCCAACCGAAACCAAATAAGGTCATAAGCAAAAAAGCTTTATGATATAACATGGCAGGATTTCCTGCCCAACACACATTCTTAAGGAGGTATTTTATTATGAAAATGAAACGCTTAGTTTCAATGCTCTTAGCAGGCGCAATGGTTCTTTCCCTTACCGCTTGTGGTGGCGCAGCAGAGACACCTGCAGCTACAACAGAAGCACCTGCAGCAGAGACAAAGACAGAGGAAGCAGCTCCCGCTGACACAACAGAAACAGCTACAGCTGAGGCTTCTGAAGCAATCACACTTGATATGTGGTGTATCGCTACTGAGAGTGATTCAAACCGTAAATCTTATGAGAAGGCTATCGCTGATATGCAGGCTGCATATCCTGATATCACATTCAACTGGGAAGCATTTGAGAACGAGTCTTACAAGACCAAGATCAAAGCAGCTGTTTCAGCTGATGAGCTTCCTGACATCTTCTTCACATGGTCATGTGCATTCCTTGGCGACTTCGTAGAAGCAGGCAAGGTTTACTGCCTTGATGATGAGTACCAGAACTGGAAGTCAGAGCTTCCCGAAGTTATGCTTGGTAACACAACATACGACGGAAAGCACTACGGCGTTCCTACAACAATGAACATCGTTGCTCTTTTCGCAAACATGGACCTTCTTGCTGAGGCAGGTTATGATGAGGTTCCCGGAACATACGAAGATTTCGTAGCTTGTGCAGATGCTCTTAAAGCAAAAGGAATCATTCCTTTCGGTTGTGCAGGTAAAGAGACATGGTGTGTAACTGAGTACCTTGAGTCCATCATCGAGAAGTCAGTTGGTGCTGATGAGCTCAACGACATCTTCCTTGGAAGAGCTTCATGGAACAACGAAGGCGTTGCTACTGCAGTTGATACTTTCCAGGAACTCGTTACAAACGGTTACTTCGATCCCGCTGGTATCGGTCTTACAAACGACGAAGTTAAGGCTAACTTCATCGCTGGTAAGTATGCATTCTACATCAACGGTACATGGAACTGTGCTGACTTCTCAAAGGCTGAAGGTGGCTTCGGTGAGAAGGTTAAAGTTTCTGAGTTCCCCGTTGTAGATTCAAGCAAGGCTAAACTCGGCCAGCTTATCGGTGGCCCTTCAGATACACTTGCTGTAGCTGCTTCTTCACCTAACGCTGAGAAGGCTGCTGCATACGCTATGGAGCTTGGTAAGCTCATCTGCCATTATGGTTACCTTGATGGTTGTGGACTTCCCGCTTGGACTCCTTACGGCGACACAAGTGCAATCAATCCTTTGACTCAGGCAGTTTCTGAGATCTGTGCTAACGCTGATACTTATGTTCTCTTCGGTGATACAGCAATGCCCGCTGACGAGGCTCAGACATATCTTTCATATGTTGACCAGGTATACGGCTGCCAGATCGATGGCGCAGGCTTCATTGCAGGTCTTGCTAACGACATCAGATAGTCGAAACCCGATTACTAAAACTTGATTGGCCCTTCCCGAGCCTCCCTTTGGGGAGGCGGAAGGGTCGATTTTTTCGGAAGAATAAAAAGGCTGGAAAAAATACTATGAACACTAAAGAAAACAATAGTATAAAGTTGAAAAGAAAGAAGAAAGTAGGAACCGGCATAACCGTATTTTTGTTTCTGCTTCCTGCCTTATTGCTTTTTGTAGGTATACTAATTGCACCCATTGCAGTCTCGGTATACAGAAGCTTACAGGACTGGAATGGATTTTCAGAAGGAACATTCATAGGGTTATCCAACTATAAAGAGCTTTTCACAAACGGCTCGATAAAGTTTATGGTATCTTTGAAAAACGCAATGATACTTGCGTTCTTCTCGGTATTTGTACAGTTACCTCTTTCACTTCTCCTGGCACTTTTGCTTGGAAGAAAGATTAAAGGAGAAAGATTTTTCCTTTCTGTATACTTTATGCCCGTACTGATCTCGACAGTAGTTATAGGTCAGTTATGGTTAAAGATTTACAATCCGGACTACGGTCTTTTAAACAGACTGCTTGATGCAGTTAACTTAAGCAGTTGGAAGCATGTATGGGTAGGTGAAGTCGGATATGCACTCGGTGCTGTTTTGGTTCCTACCATATGGCAGTACGTCGGATATCACATGCTTCTTATGTATGCCGGTGTTAAGGGCGTCAACCCCGATCTTAGAGAAGCAGCAATGCTTGATGGCGCTACAAACTGGCAGGTTGACAGATACGTGGTTATTCCTATTATCAAACCAATCATAAAGGTTAGTGTTATCTTTGCGGTAACAGGTTCCTTAAAGACATACGACTTGGTACGTATTCTTACAAACGGCGGACCTTTCCAGACAACGGAGGTTCCCAGTACCTTGCTTGAAAACCAGCTGTTCCTTAGAAACAGATACGGAATGGGTAGTACGATTTCGGTTATGCTTATTGCCCTTTGTTTCGCGTTTGCTCTTTTGATCAGTGCAGCATTTAAGGAGAGGGATAACTAGTCATGGCAGAGAATAAAACAAAGAAGGGCTCTTCAAAGGTTCAATTCGAAGAAGAGCGCTACACACTAAAGAAGACAAATCCTGTCGTTAAGGCAGTTATATATGTTTTCATGGCGATATGGACAGTCGTTAACCTCTTCCCGATTTACTTCATGTTTACATTCTCATTGAAGTCAAATGAGGAAATTTTCGGTAAGAATGTTATAGGCTTACCTGAAAAGTGGTTATGGTCCAACTTCTCATCGGCCATGAAAACAGGAAACATGGGCCTGTATTTCCTTAACAGTGTTATCGTTACTCTTGCAGCAACAGCTCTTACGATTGTAGCTGCAATGATGGCAACATACGCGATTACACGTATTAAATGGAAATTAAGCGGAACCACCAATGCATTCTTCATGCTTGGTCTTACGATTCCTCTTCAGGCATCCATCGTTCCCGTATATGTACTTTTATCAAAGGCTTCAAAAGTAGATGTTTTAAACAAGTTCATCGGACTTAACAAGTACTCTACTTTGATAGTACCTTACTCAGCATTTACACTTGCGATGGCAATTCTTATCTGTACCGGATTCATGGTAGAGATTCCTTACGACCTTGATGAGGCAGCAAGAATTGACGGATGCGGACTTTGGAAAACGTTCTTCAGAATCA
>JAGACI010000165.1 GCA_017614185.1 Lachnospiraceae bacterium
ACCGTGTTGGGAGAAGTCTCGGCCTTGGCAAATACTTTCTCAAGCATTTTGCCGGCTGTATTTATATCCATACTGTAGGTTTTCTTTTTCATAAATTCACCAATCCTTAACCGTTCATAAGATTTTTAAGCTTGGACACAGACGCCGCGAGTTGTCTCTTGACGGTGGAACGGCTTATGCCGGTGGCACTTACGATATCGTCGATTTTCATGGAGTTAAAGTATCGAAGGGTGACAAGCTCGCGCTCGGAGACAGATAGCTTATCGAGGGCTTCAAAGAGCCGCTTGCTCTCGTCGCGATCGAGGGCGCTGGCCTCGGGGTTCGTGGTGCGCTTGGTGTCGCATACCTCCTCGAGAAGCTCGGGGTCGGCCTCGCCGTAATCGGATTTGTGAGCCTTGGCCATATCGAAGCAGACGTGGAAAGAAATCTGGTTAAGCCAGGCTACAAAGAGAGTAGGGTCGTTAAGCTTCTTTATATTCTTAAGAGCCGACACGAAGATTTCCTGAACTGCGTCCTGAGCCAGGTAGTCGTCTCTAAGATAGTGCCGTGTGTAGTTGTAAACCTTATTAAAGGTCATATTGTAGAGTTCCGCAAAAGCGTCGCTGTCCCCATTCTGCGCGCGCTTGACGTACTCCGCAATGTAAGTGTGAGAAAATTCCATAAAAGTTTAAAACCCTAACCTATCTTCCGAGTTTCTTGTACGCTTGAGCAATGAGTTCGGAGAAGCTTGAAACTTCTTCTTTGTCGAAGAGAACCGATTCGGACCTGACTACGATTGAAACGGGCTCGTGTTTGTTGTATTCATCGATGCCGTTGCTTAAGAGCTTGCAGAAAGAAGAAAGCTTATCATCGGTACACTTCTCGATAACGGTTACAAATTCGTTACCGCCGTTTCTTCCCACAAAGCCAAAGTCCTTGGCCGAAGATTCGAGGATATTGGAGAAGTCGCGGATGACCTTGTCGCCCACATCCTTGCCGTTGGCCTCGTTGATGGCCTTTATATTGGAAATCTCGCTTACCATGCAGCAGATTCCGTTAAGCGAATCCTTGGAACCGTGAGTGTCAAAGAACATGCTGCAGCTCGTGCGGTTAGGGATGCCGGTCTTGGAATCGAGGTACGCAAGATTCTCAAGCTGATGGCTCTGAATCTTTAATTCCCTGATTTTGATGAAGTCATATATCAGAAATGACAGCGAAAGAATAATCGTCGCATACATAACACTGCAAAGAGTGAACAGGCTTTTGTCGACGAAAATGCTGGATTTCATGGTCTTATTGGTAAGAAGAACAATAAGAAAGATTACCTCGAGAATAATGAAAACGGAAAGCTCTATAACCTTTAAGGTTTTGAATCTGTGGACGTTCTTTTTCATAAAGCGATAAGAAATCTCCTTTCTTGCCTTTGTAATAAATCGTTACACAAAAAAGTGTATAATTATATAGATTATAGTGTATTATATAGGTAAGACCTATTCTTCGGTCGGTGTTTCATACCTATATATTATAAACCAAAATGCGATAATAATCATTAAAAATTCTATCTGTGGCGGCGGTAGGAAACCCCAATTAAAAAATAATTAAATTTTTTTGCAAAAACCTGAACCTTTTTTCAAAAGAATAAGTCTTTACTTAATGAAAAGGATAAAGGAATGACTGATTTATGATTACATTGGACGGTTTAAAGTACGGATTTAAATTTATAGCTTCTGCTACCGCACAAACCTTTGAAAACGCATACGACCTCATAGTGGTCGATGACGAAGCCACACCTCTTTCAAACGGACCGCTTTCCGTTAACTACTATCCCACGGCAATAGCTGTTGTAATCGCCCTCGCGGTGATAGCACTCTTAGCTGTATGGATGATAAGAAGAAACGGATATAAAGCGAGACTTCTTGAATTAAGACAGAAGGCCGGAGATACGAGCAAGGCGATTCCTTTTACCATCAGAGGAATCAAAGACGCGGTTAAAGAAGCTGAGAAAAACTTAATAACAATTTAATCTATACGGGGGGAACAATCAAATGATTGAGAGACGAAGAATTGACCGAGTATCCTATAACGCAGACAGTGTCATTGTCGTGCGGGAGGATTTAAAGAAAATATACTGCAAGGTTAAGAACTTAAGTCCTTTAGGAATGGCTGTGACGGTGGACGGAGATACACCTTCACTCCTTGGCAAAGACGTAATAATCGTAGCCGACACATTGATAATGTATGCGGACGTTATTCGTGAAGATCCCGCCGAGGACGGTAACAAAATTGTTGCATTAAATGCCAAGAAATTTACAAATGAGGTTTTGGAGTATTTGTTTGAGCACATTGCTGAAGATGAGGAACAGTAAGTGCTAAGTCACAAAAGGGGAACAGAAAGGAAAAGGGAAAGAATGAAAAAGAACATCAGATTGAACAAGCAGATTATCAAAGCTCTCTCAATCGGTATCAGCGCGAGCATGTTACTTCAGCCTGTAACAGCATATGCAGATGCGCTTGATACCCCCGCACCCGAACCTGCAACAGACGGTTCAGAGAGCACAGTAGCTCCCGAGCAGGATTTCGACGGAGCCAAGGCAGATGCAGTTGTTGCAGATGCAGCGGTTGATACCGCTATCGAAGCTTCACACGAAGCTATCAACGCAGTTACAGGAAGCACAGCATATGACGAGACTAAGGCTGTAGCTGTAAGCTTCAATGATGTTTTAACAGACAACGAAACAGAACTTGCCGATGATGTAATCGACACCACCGACGAGAAGACTTCCGCAGAGGAATACGTTGAGAAGGCAGAGCAGGACAACATGCTTGCACTTGCAGCAGACGTATCCGCAGGCAATGCGGCAAGAGACATGAACGCCGATGTGTCTACCGGCGATCAGGCACAGGCTGATGCAGAAGCTCTTGCTTCCGCTACACTTGCTTCCGTATCCGGCAATGCAGAGACCGTTGCACAGGAAAGACAGAACATTGCCAATGCAACCGATCCTGATGAAGCCAGAGCGGCATACACCAGAGCAACCAACGCAGTTAAGGCTGCCGATGATACCGTTATCCAGGCAGAAGTTGACTTCGCAGTTATCGAAGGCACATACAAAAGTGCCAAGGACGATTATGTAGCAAAGAAGGCAGCTTATGAAGCAGCAGTTCAGGCTCTTAACGATGCCAGAGCTCAGTTTGGTATTGATGTAAGCGGCGGTGAAGCAGAGGCAGAAGATGCCCTTGCAAGACTCGACCGGCTTGCAGCAGAGGCTGAGGCATTAAGAATTGCTACCGAAGATGCTTTGGCTAAGTACGCCAAGGAAGAAAAAGCACTTTATGAGATTCAGAGACTTGAGGCTGAGGCAGCAGCACTTCCCGATGCTTCCGGCGGAGAAGTTTACGAAGATGTTTTCGATCCTTTATTTAAGGCAATTATGGAGGGATATTATGGTCCCGAAATCGAAGGCGCAGAAGTTACAGACATTGTATGGACTAAGTTCGAAGGCAATGACAAACTCAACTACGCTACAGTTACCTTCAAAAAGGGCGACACAACATATACCAGAATTTTAAACTACAGACGTACCAAGAACGGCAACAAGGGCGGTCGTATCGTAATCTTTGAAAAGGTTGAGCACGTAGTATATGACAAGCTCGATGTTACCGGCGGCCTTAAGGACGGCGAAGTAGTAGAATACGGCGACAAGCTCGTTACCAAGAACGAAGACGGCGAATACGTAGTATACAATAATGCCGACGGCGTTGAAGACAACAAGCTTGGAGACAATCAGACCGTTAACGAAGGAACAGAAGTTGTCAGCTACGAATATGTAAACGGCAACCTTGTTAAGACCGTTACAGCTGATGTTACCACCACAACATTCACAGGCGCTACACTCGATGCAAGCGAAATCACCATGAAGGATGCAGATGCCGCAAAGGCAGCATATGTAGCTGCAGTGCAGGCTGAGATTGACAAGCTTGAAGAAGGCAAGTCTATCATTATTTCCTACGAAGAAGACGGTGTAGAAAAGCAGATCGAGTACAAGAGCGGCGATACAGCTACAGATATAGGCTTCGTAGTTGATACTAAGGATGTACAAGAACTGGTTACGGTAATAAAGGACGTTTCCCAGAACTACATGGAGACCGTCGGCTATACCGTAAACGGTACTTACCGCGAGAAGTTTACCAAGACTATCGATGTAGCAAAGGATAACTTCAAATCCAGAGAAGCAGCTGTTACTTCGTACAAAGAAGGTGGCTTCAACGACGATGTTGAATATCACAAAGAAGATGACGTTCTGGGCTTTGGCGGTCACTACGAAGGTGAGAAAGAAATTTCAGAAACAGCCAACAATGACGCTAAGTATATTAAGTATAAGAACTGGTCAAACAGCACAAGATACAAATATACAGGAACTTATACTGTTGAATTTGAAAAGATTACCTCGACGACAATTGACGATTACTGCGCAATATTGACATTCTTAAACGAGCCTTCCGATGAAGAAAGAAAGCAGGCTGTAATCGATGACATTGTTGCTAAGGGCGGAGAAATTATTACATTCAAAGCTCTCGACGGAAACTTCTTTAAGGGCAGCATAATCTACGTACCCGGCGTAAGCCTTGAAAATGTTGCCGTTACCGACGAAGCTGATGCAGAGGCAGCCTTCAATGCGGCAGTAGCAGGTATCAGTGCTCCCGGTTCAGCAGTATTTACAGGAACAACCGCTATCCAGGAAGAACGTTATAAGGACGTTCCCACGGAAGTTGAAGAGTTACAGCCGGTTACCAAGTATGGTTACAAGGAACTTGCTTACCTCATCAAGTCAATCAGCATAGATCAGAATGTTGTAGTATCCAACACCGAATGGGAACAGGTTTATGCCAATGCTACCGTTGAGTGGAGAAACGATAACTACAATTCAGGTAATGTTCTTCTTGCTGAGTACACCGATAAGAAGGGCGATTACTACAACGATAACGGCGTGAAGATGCACCTTACCACCAAACAGAAAGCAACTACCCTTACTTTCCGTAAGAAGGTTGACGGCGTAGCAGCTAACGTTAAGATGTACAATGACCTTATCAGCAAGGCTAAGAGCGCTGAGTCAGCTATCGCAACTGCTAAGCAGAAGGTTTCCGACCTTGAAGCTGCTATCAAAGCTCTTAAGACAGCTGAGGCAAGAGCCGATGAAATCGCTAAGTTCGAAGCAGACCTTGAAAAGGCTAAGGCAGACCTTAAGGCAGCAATTGATTTAAGAGATCAGCTTTTAGACGACCTTATAGATATCGCTGAAGAGCTTGACGATAAGGTTAATCCCGGCCCTACACCCGGACCCACACCCGGCCCTACACCCGGTCCTACACCCGGACCTACCGAGCCTACTCCCGCTCCTGCAGCACCCATCTTATTCACAGCTCCTGCACCTGCTCCCGCAGCACCTGTTTTGGAACTTGAAGAAGAGGAAACTCCTTTAGTTGAAGCTCCTCAGGATGTACAGGCAGAAGAACTCGAAGTTGAAGACGATGATACTGCTCTTGCAGCAGCTCCCATCAATGTAGGCGACGATGCTACACCTCTCGCAAGCATTCCCGACCAGAGCGAAATGTCTTGGTGGTGGTTGTTAATCGTATTGGTACTTGGTGCTACCGGTGCAGAAATGTACAGAAGACACATGGCCAAGAAGAAAGCAGCCGAAATCAATACTACAGACGTTAAGTAATTCTTTACTACTAAAATGAAAATCGTCGTGCAGGTAACTGCACGGCGATTTTTTTGTTATTTCAAAAAGTTTATTATAAAAAAGCAATACCGTCACAGGAAACGATTTTTGAAGAAACGGTTTATTTAAACACGCATATTTTCACGCTATCGTAGGAGAAGGCGGGAATATAGAGGTTTAAAAATTTACCAAAATGTAGTATAATCACACTATATAAATAAGTGTTTTGGCGATAATCTCGGAGGACTTAAATCAATGATTAAGAAGAGTTTAAGCTTTCTTTTGCTGATAACTGTATTATCCGTATCTCTTGCGGGCTGCTCTAAGAAGCCTGTTACTTCGGAGAGCGTATCGTTCCCTGAAGAGATACCGCTTGTAACTACCACATCGGTTTCGACGCCCACCGAGTCTTCGGTATCGACGGGGATTGAAAGCTCGGTTTCTTTTGAAACGCCTGTTGAGAATGAAGAGGCGACAATCGATTACAAGCTGGTGGTCCTCAATCAGTGCAATGCCGACATCGGTATGGTATGCATGCTCGACCCTGTCAGTGCCGAGCAGACAGAAATTGGGCCGCTTGCGGACGGAACGGCTTTGATAATGAATTTTGAAGGCTGGCCGGAGCGAAATACCACTCTGGACCTGGCATTTTATAACAATAGCGGTAATTTGGTATCTACCACAGAAGTGGACATAACGGGGGTTGAGTCCACTGTAACGGTTTCTCTTTCGGGAAACGGCAATATTGAAAAAGTTAAGGGTGAAGTAAATTAGCGAATTTATATAAATGTATTTGGAGGGTTCATGAAAAGAGAAGTTGTAATTATCGGAGCGGGCGTTGTCGGCTCCTCGATTGCAAGAGAATTGTCTCGTTATAACGTAGACGTATGCGTGCTGGAGAAAGCATCCGATGTCTGCGAGGGCACATCCAAGGCCAACAGCGGGATAGTTCATGCGGGTTTTGACGCAGAGCCGGGTACTCTGAAAGCCCGTTTTAACGTTGCGGGAAGCCGTAAGATGGAGGCTTTGTCCCGCGAGCTTGATTTTTCCTACAAGAGGAACGGTTCACTTGTCCTTTGTTTCTCAAAGGATGGTTATCCCCAATTAGAAGAACTTAAGAAACGCGGCGAGTCTAACGGTGTGGAAGGCGTTACGATCCTTACCGGTGACGAAGTGCGTAAGATGGAGCCTGCAATCTCGGATGAGGTTGTGGCTGCTTTGTATGCGCCCACGGGAGCGATTGTGTGCCCCTTCGGACTTACGA
>JAGACI010000166.1 GCA_017614185.1 Lachnospiraceae bacterium
TAACATTGTTATACTGCACACAAGTATGGCCATCTGAATCACAAGGTCTGCGATTCTAACAGCCGTTTTGTCTTTATAATTCTCATATGCTTTGCCAAGAAGGCTTTGTAATAATCCGCCTAGAAGAATTCCAAATATAAGAGCAAGTAACAGTTTCATTGAGAAAAACTGCAAAGCGGAATAATCATCAATTCCGGCTCTGAAAAGTCCTCCAAGGAATGAAAAAGCATCGGTAATAGAATCTGCCCTGAAGAACACCCAACCTACAGAAACGATGATGATTGTATATATTCTTCCTATAATTCTGTTCTTATCAAGGTATTTGCCAAGCCATGCTCTCTCCAGAATAATGAAGAACGCATAGTAAAGCCCCCAGAAAAAGAATGTGTAATTGGCACCGTGCCAGATACCCGTAAGGAGGAAAACAATAAAGAGGTTAACATAGGTCCTGAACTGCCCTGCCCTGCTTCCTCCAAGCGGAATATAAACATACTCTCTAAACCATGATGAAAGAGAAATATGCCATCTTCTCCAAAACTCTCTTACAGAGCCTGACAGGTACGGATAGTTGAAATTCTCTTTAAAACTGAAGCCAAGCATTCTTCCGATACCGATTGCCATATCGGAATAACCTGAGAAATCATAATAAATCTGAAGCGTATAGCTTATTGCTCCAAGGAGTGCAATACCCCATCCTATGCTTCCGACATTCAGTTTCCATATCTGATCAACCACATCGCCAAGAGTGTTTGCGATAATAACCTTTTTGCCAAGGCCGTAACAGAATCTCTTAATTCCGGAGACATATGTTTCCATACTCTCCTCTCTCATGTAAAGCTGCTCGTCAATGTCCTTGTACTGAACAATGGGACCTGCAATAAGCTGAGGGAACAATGATACATAGAGACCGAAATCAAGGATGTTTTTCTGTGCTTCTGTTTTGTCACGATAAACATCGATAACATAACTCATGGCCTGGAAAATATAAAATGAAATACCAATGGGAAGAACAACTTCGGTAAAGCCCAAAGCTCCTCTTTCCATCTTTGCTATTCCTTCGATTGTACTGATAATGAGATTAAAATATTTGAAATAAACAAGAATACCTATATTGAGCGTTACCGTACAAACAAGGCAGTCAATCCTGTGCTCGTCAGTCTTTGATATAAGAATACCGCCGATATAGTTTATTACTATAATTGAAAGCATTAAAAAAAGGTAATATACTCCGCCCCATGCATAAAATACAAGACTGGCGATAAGCAAAAACCTGTTTCTTAGTTTATTGACATTCTTTCTCGAAAAAGGAAGTCTTCCAAGAAGGAAGTCAACTATTAAAACGATGGGCAGAAATACCCATAAAAAAACCAATGAGCTTAAAAGCATTTCTGATGGTACCAAACCTTTCGGAATCTACGCTTTCTATTATATCATATATCTTATTTAAATATGTGGTGTAAAATTTCAACGTCTGTTTTATAATATAGAACGTAATATTTTTCTTGAAAGGGGAAATACAATGAACATCTATTTTGTAAGGCACGGGGATCCCAATTACGAGCTTGACTGTCTCACAGAGGAAGGATGCCGTCAGGCCGAAAAGCTTGCCGAGCGTGTCAAAAATTATAAACTCGACGAAGTATACTACTCTCCCCAGGGACGTGCAAAGCAGACCGGGGATTACTGTATGAAGTACTTTGATTTAAAACCCGTTGTAAAAGACTGGATGAGGGAGCTTGAGTGGGGAGATCTCACAGGGAATGCATACTCAACCGCAAGTCCGTGGGCTCTTACCGATGAATGGCTCAAAACAGAGCACGCTTATCCTGCAGGTGATTCCTGGAAAAAAGATGAGCGAATTATCAATGACAGAATCATCGATGATGTCGAAACACGTATCAAAGAATTTGATAAATTCATGGCTGAGCAGGGCCTTATCAGAAACGGCCAGGGTTATGAAGTAACCAAAAAGGCCGAAGACAAAACCATAGCCATCTTCTGCCATGGAGGATTGTCCTCGGCGCTTGTCGCTCATCTTCTTAACATTCCGTTCTGGACATTTGTCGCTCAGTTCAGCGTTGCCTTAACGGAAATAACCCTGATAACCATCGATGAATCCGTTCCCTACTCTGTAGCAAGAGCAGAATTCATTAACTCTTATCAGCATTTAAAAGATTGTTAATTACTTATTACCAATTGATTCAACATCGTAAGGTGTTGCCTGGTATACGTAATAATTTAACCAGTTTGTGTAAAGACCGTTGCTTGATGCTCGCCATGTAAGCTCCGGTCTTTTCTTATAGTCATCGTCCGGATAATAGTTATAGGGAACATGGATAGGCAGATGCTTGCCCAGATCTCTCATGTACTCGTTGTGAAGAGTAACTCTGTCGTACTCGGCATGTCCCATTACAAATATCTGCTTGCCGTCTTCCGTCATGCAAAGGAATACCCCTGCCTCATCAGACTCAGCCAGGACATTGAGTTCTTTACAGTTATGAATATCCTCTCTTCTCACTGTAGTATGTCTTGAATGAGGGGCAAGGAAATAATCATTAAATCCTCTTACAAGGGGAATCTTCTTGTCATGAACCTTATGCTTGTAGATTCCAAAGAGCTTCTCGGGCAGCAATACCTTCTGAAGGCCATAGTGATAATAAAGTGCAGCCTGTGCTCCCCAGCAGATGTGGAATGTGCTGGTAACATGAGTCTTGGTCCACTCCATGATTTCACAAAGTTCACCCCAGTAGTCAACTTCCTCAAACTCCATCTGCTCAACCGGAGCACCTGTGATAATCATTCCGTCGAATTTTCTGTGCTTTAAGGTTTCAAAATCCTCATAAAACTTATTGATATGGTTAGCCGCCGTATTCTGGGATACGTGGCTTGATATCTTCATAAATGTAACATCCACCTGAAGAGGAGTATTTGAAAGAGCCCTAAGAAGCTGAAGCTCAGTGTCCTGCTTGATGGGCATGAGGTTTAAGATGCAGATATCAAGAGGACGAACGTCCTGGTGCATGGCTCTGCTCTCATCCATCACGAAAATATTCTCGTTTTCAAGAATTTCTTTTGCAGGCAAATCGCTTTGAATCTTAATTGGCATTTCTCATATATCTCCTTTACAATTACTTCTTAACAGTCTAACACAAAACATGTAAAAATGCTCTATGAAAGATATGTTGAAACAAATTCTTCTTCGGTAAGAATCTTTACGCCAAGCTCTTTGGCTTTCTTGTTCTTTGAAGACTGGGATGTGGCATCGTTGTTGATAAGGCATTCCGTATTCTTTGATACACTTCCTGCCACCTTGCCGCCCTTGTCTTCTATTATGGCTTTAAGTTCATCTCTGTTTTCAAATCCATTTAATGAACCTGTTATAACAAACGTAAGGCCCTTTAATTTGTCCGAATCGGCACTCTTCTCAGGCTTTATGAGTGTTAACTCAGGTAAAAGTTCATCGAGTGATTTGGCGTTATTAGCATCCTCAAAAAAGGCTCTTATACTTTTGGCTATAACATCACCGATTCCCTCGATGGCGCTTAATTCTTCCATGGATGCGTTACGAATCTTATCAAGCTCATAGTCGAAATGAGACGCAAGCATCTTGGCATTTGCAACACCGATATTTTCTATTCCGAGGGCATAGAGAAGTCTCGGAAGTGATGTGTTTCTGGATGCATCAACGGAAGCGATAATATTGGCGTATGACTTTGCGCCAAAGCCTTCCATTCCCTCTATTGCATCGCGATATCTGCTTAAATTGAACACGTCTTTGTAGCTTTTTACAAAGCCCATGTCAATAAACTTCTCCAATGTACTCTCGCTTAGTCCCTCCATGTTTAAGGCATCTCTGCTTACAAAAAGAGCAAATGACTTAACCTTCTTGGCGGGACACTCAGGATTGTCACAATAAAGAGACTGCACATCCGTATCCGTACTTATTCTTGTAGGCCCACCGCACACAGGACAAACCGAAGGAATCTTAACTGTATCCGAACAGGTCAGATTCTCGTTAATCTGAGGAATAATCATGTTGGCCTTATAGACCGTGATCCTGTCGCCGATTCCAAGTTTCAACTCTCGTAAGATGCTGACGTTATGAACGCTTGCGCGGCTTACTGTCGTTCCCTCAAGTTCGACGGGTTCGAAAATTGCAACAGGGTTAATAAGCCCCGTTCTGCTCGCTGACCACTCAATCTCTTTGAGAGTTGTCTCCCTTAATTCATCGGCCCACTTGAATGCTATCGAGTCTCTTGGGAACTTTGCGGTTCTTCCAAGAGATGCGGAATAAGCAAGATCTTCATATGTAAGAACAAGTCCGTCTGAGGGGATATCATAATTCTCGATTTTCTTAGCGTAGTTTTCTATCTCGGATAAGATACTGCCCTCATCGACAAACACTCTCTCAACCGTTTCAAATCCCTGATTCTCAAGGAACTTAAAGCCCTGCTCCCTGGAATTTGAAAGGTCAACATCAGTTCCGTTTTCAGTTGCTGATACAAATGAAAAAGCAATAAATCTTACATGTCTTTCAGCAGTGACTTTGCTGTCGAGCTGTCTTACCGAACCTGAGCAAAGGTTTCTCGGGTTCTTATATTTATCCTCTGCTCCAATCTTTGCATTAATCTTCTCAAAATCGGAGTAGCTTATTACTGCCTCGCCCCTTAAAACCAATTCACCCTTAAAAGGAATAGAAAGAGGTATGTTGGTAAACTGTCTTGCATTCGGTGTGATAACTTCACCGATTTCTCCGTTACCACGTGTAACTGCCTTTGATAACTTACCGTCAGTATATGTTAGAACGACAGTAAGGCCGTCAAGTTTCCAGCTTAGTATTGCCCTCTGACCGTTTAACCAGCTTTTTAGTTCTTCTCTGTCCTTAGTCTTGCCAAGAGAAAGCATGGGTGTGGCATGTCTTTCTTTGGGAAGTTCATCTACCGCTTCGTATCCGACATTA
Organism: Lachnospiraceae bacterium; assembly: GCA_017614185.1. The sequence goes on from JAGACI010000166.1 coordinate 4,961, forward strand.
ACTGTAGGTGAATTGGAAAGAGTTGTTCCAAGTTCTTCTTCCAAAGCCACAAGTTCATCATAGAGAGCATCATACTCCCTGTTACTCATGATTTCTCTGTCTTCGGCATAATATGCCTTGGACGCTTTATTTAAGGTGTTAACCAATTCCTTCATTCGAAGGATTTTTGCTTCATCACTCATGTAATCCCGCCAAGCGGTAAAGTTCCCGCTTCTCCTCTTCATTAAGTTCCCTGTATTTGCCGGGAACAAGATTGTTTAGCTTTATGTTCATAACCCTTATTCTCTTAAGGCTTTTGACCTTATATCCGCAGGCTTCACACATACGCCTTATCTGTCTGTTTAAACCCTGCGTAAGAATAATGGAAAAAGTGTATGGCCCAAGAATACCAAGCTCACACTCTCTTGTTTTGGTCTTTAATTCCTTTAGATAAATACCTGCCTCCATCTTTGATTTAAAAGAGGCATCTATCTTCTTATCAACCTTTACGACGTACTCTTTTTCATGCTTGTTTGCGCCACGCATTATCGCATCAATCAAATCTCCGTCATTTGTAAGAAGAAGCAGTCCTTCCGAATCCTTGTCAAGTCTTCCGGCATAGGTAACGCGTGTTGGATATTTAATCTCCGATGCTATCGTCTTCTCGGCATGTGGATCCTTTTCGGTGACTGTCACTCCCACAGGTTTATAATATGCCAAAACAACCTTTGTGTCATTGGCTTTTATTGCTTTGCCGTTAAGGGTAACCAGAGCGCCTTCCCTGACCTTTGAGCCTGCCGTTGCAATCTCTCCGTCAATCTGTACTCTTCCTTCCTCAACAAGCCTGTCTGCCTCTCTTCTCGAGGCCACTCCGCAAGCGGACAAGTATTTATTTATTCTGACCTCTTCCATAAGAAACAAACCTTTCTGTCTATAAACCAAACAGTTCTCTTATCGTGGTGGCGGCACCGTCCAAATCGACGTGAGGAGCAATCAAATCAGCCTTCTCCTTGACGAAATCCTCTCCGTTTTCCATAACGACAGCATATCCTGCATATAAAAGCATATCATAATCATTACTGCTATCGCCAAACGCGATAAGGTTTTCGGCGTCATAACCGATAATACTCCCAAGTTCTTTAAGACCGCCCGCCTTGCTGATTCCCTTGGCATTTATCTCAACCGAATCATGGTTCATAACAACTGTTTCATATTTGCCTCTTGCCTCAAGTACCTTGGCTGCATCAAGGCTTACCTTCTTAGAGGGAAAATAGCTTTCAATCTTATATACAGTCTTCTCCGTTTTCATCTGAAAATCCAAAAGACTGTGCTCGGGATGTTCTCTTGTACTGAAAAGTTCAAGGAAGTTCTCCCTGTTAATTCTCGGATGATTCTTGTTAATCAGGGCAAACGCATTGCCTGTACATTCAGCAGAGCCCTCCAGATAGAGAAAATATCCTGCATGGAATGAATCAAGTATTCCTATCAGTTCAAGTACATCTCTTTGAGGTATGGGATGTGATACCACAATCTTCCCACTATCACACTCTCTTATACTGCCTCCGCTTGTCGAAACACAGTATGTAAAATATTCGTGCCATTCCTTCTCAACCTGACACCAGTCTCTCCCCGTGGCTGCGATGGTAATGACTCCGCTTTTCTTTAAGTCAAGGAGTGCTTTCTTGACCTCCTCGGACATCTTGCCGTTATTAAGAAGCGTTCCGTCAAGATCGAAAGCCGCTGCCTTAATCTTCGACTTGTCAAACATAGAATTTCCCTTTCGTACCTTTTACATAATTCCAAAAAATCCCCGGCGGTTACACCGGGGATTAATGATTATTCTTTATTGAAGTATTCCGCTTTTACGTATCCGACTGACTGGTTGTAATTAACCTTGGCCCAGCCGTTATCATCGATTTCGAAGTAGTCAACCTTCTCACCGACATATGTGGTTCCGATTCTGTCGGAATCAACAGTGGGCGCCATACGTACATTGACGGTATCCTTTGCCTCAAGAACTCCCACAGGTGTAAGCTTGGTTACGTCCTCAATGATGGATAAGTAATCGGTCTTGACGTAGGCTTCCTTATTCTCATAAAGAATCTTACACCAGCCGTTATCTTTCTTCTCAAGGATTTCAATCTTAACGCCACCGCTAAGCTGTCCTATCTTATCTGCATTCTCGCTGTCAGAAATTCTTACGTTAAGAGAGGTGTTGGTTCTTGCAAAACTAGTCTCTGCATTGTTAACCTCTTCTTCTCCCTCTTCGGTTTCTGAAGTTTCTTCACCTTCTTCAGAAACGGCTTCTGTAGGTTCTCCCTCGGGAGATACACCTGCTTCGGCAGCTGCCAATGCTTCGCCGACTGAAACCTCCATCTCTGAATTAAGTCCCTGCAGGAAAATGCTGAGTCCCGGATCACTGACCAAAAGGTCATTATACTCAACCGCTACTTTGTTGAAGAGTTCAACTACATCCTCATCCATGTTCACATTGTTAATGTACTCTGTAACTGCTACGGGAACAATGCCCTCATTCATGTAAAGCTTGCCTTCCTCGTCGGTACAGATGTAATATGCCTCAATACCGGGGACGGCATTCTCATATCCATTGAACTTTACAAGGTAATAAACATAAGCAATAAATGAATTCTCTTCTGGGCCGGGCTTGGTATATACATCCACTGTGGGATATGATTCCAAATACTTGCTGAGCTCCTTAATTCTTATCTGTTCCGTATCGGCAACCGAGTTGCTGATTTCCATGACTGCATCTATATCACCGTTAAGAACGGCCTGATAGTATTTCTGTATAAGTGCGTTAACTTCGGGATACGCGTTGACCTGAAGCTCAACTGTTGTAGCAGTTTCTTCCTCAGAAGTTTCAGGAAGTTCAACTATATTCGTAGCCGAAACAAGTTCTCTGTTCTTACCTAACTGAAGTGCAATCAAGACAGTTACAGCTACAAGAGCGACAAGCAGAATCGGGAAAATAATACTGCTGTGCTTGAGCAGCTTCTCTAAAAAATTGTCTTTTGGTTGTTTACTCATAAATCCTTCTCTCCGATTTGTTTATTCGGGTACGTAATGCACCCGACAGGAATCGAACCTGCATTAAAGGCGTCGGAGGCCTTCGTTCTATCCGTTAGACTACGGGTGCGAATGCCACAATTACATATTACGGAATTGTTACATCACTCGTTCTATGATAGCACAGCTTTCGGTTTATGTCCATAAAAAAAGGCTCTTATGCAACCCTCGAAACACGCTTGTTTTCGCGGCAATAATAGTAAACGGAGTCCGATAAAATGATGTCTTCCCCAAGCTGGGTTGTATTGACACTTACAACCATTTCCTTAAGTGTCAAAGGATCCGTACATCTGGCCGGAACAAAGATCAATTCATGAATGCTCGAAGGAAGAATATAAAGATCTTCATCTATTTTGTCAGCAAACTCTCCGATATCCTCACTGTAAAGCATGGCCGCTGCACCGTACATTTTATCTGCATTGGTAGCAACATATAATGGCATGCTCTCTTCCGTCATGTCGTCCCAGAACCTGCGCAGCATCTCATTCGATGTAAGAGATTTGAGCACCGTACAGATATGGACAAAAGAAATCGGATTATTCTCTTTGGTGTTATGTGTGGCTATCTTTAAAAGTTCTTCCTCGTTAACACCCCAGCACTCCATCATCTCTTTCTTTATAAGAATCGTCCCAAGGCCCATTCCCGGTTCCTCTACCCTTAAGAAAAACACTATTGATAAATCAAGAAAAGGAACATTGGGAGTCTCATCGAGAATCTCGATGTTTCTCCTTGTATGAATCAGTTTCATTTCTATATTGTCTTTCACCTTTTCAAAGTCATTGATATATTCAAGGTTGAGTTTCCTTTTGACGCGGTGCTTATCATAGATTCTTATAACATCTCTTACAACATTATCAACTTCTATTCCTGTATCCTCAGCCTCGTCATAGTATCCGTCAAGATAGATAGTGGGAGCTACATTTGATTCTTCGCATCTGACTGTTATACCGTGCAGAATAACCCCATTGTTCTTTCTGACCTCGGTATAATGCGCAACCGCCCTGCCCTCCATCCTTTCATTAAACTCTTTTTCAACTTCTTTAAAATAAACTAAACCACTCAAAGTAAATACCTTCTTTCTAAACTATTGATAAATTTTTGCAACACAAAAGGCAACGGAAAATTCCGTTGCCTTACAGACTGTTTGCTATGTTTATTAAAGCTTATACTCTTGAGAGATACTCACCTGTTCTGGTATCAATCTTGATCTTGTCACCAAGCTCAACAAAGAGAGGAACTGCAACCTGAGCACCTGTCTCAACGATAGCGGGCTTTGTAGCACCTGTTGCTGTATCACCCTTGAAGCCGGGCTCTGTCTCTGTGATCTCAAGCTCTACGAACAAAGGAGGCTCAACTGAGAATACACTTCCGTTGTGGGAGCAAACCTTGCACATGTCGTTCTCTTTAACGAACTTCATAGCGTCTCCAACTGTATCCTTGTTAAGTGCAATCTGCTCATATGTCTCGGTGTCCATGAAGTTGTAAAGATCACCGTCAGCATAGAGATACTGCATATCCTTTCTGTCAATACGTGCCTGAGGGCATTTCTCAGTGGGTCTGAAAGTCTTCTCAACCACACCGCCACTCTTGATGTTTTTAAGCTTTGTTCTAACGAAAGCTGCGCCCTTACCGGGTTTAACATGCTGGAACTCAATAATCTGATAAACGTTTCCTTCTAACTCGATAGTAATACCGTTTCTAAAATCTCCGGCAGAAATCATACAATTTTCCTCCTAAAAACTATCCAAACGATTGTAATTCCCTAAAAGTATAAACTAAAAGGAATTAAGTTTCAATGATTTTTTAGATTTTTTTGCAAAGTTCCTTCATGGCATGAATATAGCCGTCAAATCCCTCTCCCTTGATAACCATAAGGCACGCGGGAGCTGTAACTGATTTATGCCTGAACTCATCTCTTGATGAAATATCGCTGATATGAACCTCAATCTTTGGAATTGTTACTGAATTAAGCGCATCATAGATTGCATAGCTGTAGTGACTGTATGCTCCGGGGTTGATTACTATTCCCTCTGTGCCGTCAAAGTATGCTTCCTGAATTCTGTCTATGATTGCACCTTCATGGTTGCTCTGGAAGCATGTAACTTCCACATCCATTTTGGAAGCTTCATCCTTAATATACTTTATAAGGCTTTCGTA
>JAGACI010000167.1 GCA_017614185.1 Lachnospiraceae bacterium
GAGGCATTAAAACTGATAAGAGATTACAAGGCACCTGAAGTAACAAAGGAATTGAAAAGTGTGGCTTTATCTATGAAGGAACGCTTCGCCAGTACTTCTTAAGAAGTAACGGGTATGAGGACAGGATGTTTTTCTCAATCCTAAAGAACGAGTATATGTAATAGATTGACGGATTATAAAATCCATTACCCGTTTTTTTGATGAAATAGGTAATGGATTTTATTTCTTTAGTTTCTATTACTCCTTTTTCTTGGAATATGGGTAATAATATCACAAGCATCAAGTTCTATTACCCATCCATCAGGAAATATGAGTAATAATATCGCAAACACTGAATTCTATTACCCAAATGGGCAAAAAAACGGGTAATAATCCGATTTAAACTTCGAATTATTACCCAATAAGCTTTTCAAATACGCTTTCCTATTTTCTGCCCCATTTTAACCGGGGTTTCAATTTCTTTACCGGTGTTTTCAAAGTAGATGTCGTCAAGTCCGACGGCATCTTTTTTAAGTAAAAGAATTACCGTGGAGCCGCCGTATAAAAAGCACCCCTTTTCTTCACCACGCTTAAATGTATGTTCCTCGTGATTGTTGGCAATCTTACCTACAAACATCGCTCCGACTTCCACCTGAACAGCCTTGCCGAAATTCTCGGTTTCCATCACTGTGTACTCTCGCGCGTTCTCGGTAAATACAGGAAGATTTCTTAAGGCAATGGGCCTTACGGTATGAAGCTTACCGGGGATGAAAATATTGCGTCCCTTGCTTCCGTTATCGAAGTAATGATATCTGTGATAGTTATCAACGCAGAGCCTGAAAACGAGGCATAAACCGCCGTCAAACTCCCTCGCAAGCTTTTCGGCTTCCGAGGATACTTCTTCAGAAATCTTTGGATCTATGCTTGACGCTCCAAGTAAATCAGCCACACTGTATCGGCTTTGTTTGACGGGTATAACCAGGCCGTCTGTAATCCGGTACGCTGATAGCAATCCGTCACACGGTGCAATCAAAGACGAAGGATTCATATCAACAGGTCTCCTGTCTTCCTTGACTCTCCTGCAGAAGCAATCGTTAAAACAGGTAAAGCCCTCGGAGTAATAGTCATCAAGATTAATCCCATTGTTTCGAACAAAGGATTTGATGAATATTTTCGAAGGCTTCGTATCAAGAAAATGACCTACAGCCCGGGATAATCCCGGGGCTGTAAGTCCTTTTAAAATCATTCTTCCAATTATGGTTTCGTATAAGAATTTAAGCATATCAGTGATTTAAACAAACCTTGTAGATAATCATAATTGCAAACTCAATAGCGCCGATAAGGACAAGGAGCAATATTCCCTTAAGTCCGGGCTTTTTAACCTTGAACTTGTAAAGGAAAAGGAAGCCCACAAGGACCATTACTCCAAAGTATGCAAGCGTCATATCCTTGGGTGTAAGGAACTGAAGGAGTTCTACAAGCGGGAAAATCAAAGACGCGGAAGTAACGGGAAGGCCCTGATAATATTTTCTTACTCCGCCTTCTTCCTTCTGTCTTATTTCTTCCTGAACATTAAAATATGCAAGTCTTATCATTGCGGCCAGTACATAAAGCATCATAACCATGAAGCAAAGTACGGGGGCAATGAAGTCAAGGATATTGCCCGTGTGCATTTTGGGTACCGATGAAAAAACAGATACCTTCCAAAGCATGGACAATCCTATACATGCAGGCAAAACGCCGAATGCGACAAGATCGGAAAGTGAATCAATCTGAATTCCGAACTTGCACTGCTCCTCTGTTCTGTCCTTTTTGGTTCTTGCGACCTTGCCGTCAAAAGCATCGCAAAGTCCGCAGAAAAGCAGGAAAAATGTTCCGATATATGGATGTCCGTGTCCGGAGAGCGAAACAAAAATTCCAAGTCCCGCGGACAAAAGTGACATATATGTCAGAATCATAGTGTAATCGTAAAACCCCAGCATATCAAACCTCTTTATATTTTCTAATTCTAATTTTCTTAGGTCCTACCCTTTTGGCATATCCTATTATCACAATGATAAGGCATAAGAATACGCTTATGTAAAATGAGATACCTCTGCTTAAAAGTTCCATGTTTGTGGCCAGGACTTCAGACATCTTGTCTCTAAGGCCATCAATTAAGAGGTAATCCGAAACTCCCATTGCTCCGGGGACCGGTAAACAGTTGGATCCGATAGTTACGTAAATCTGTGTAATGAAAACATCGAATGCTTCACCGGCTTTGCCTCCCATGGACATGAATACCGCCGCAGGAATCAAAATCTGACACACCCTCTGTAAAAGATTAAACACAAAGGCTTCAAGCATAACCCGCTTTCTGTTCCAAAGCATTGACGAGCACTCTCGATACTCTTCGATTGCCTTGTCGAGCTTTGTTCTAAGCTTCTCAGGGTGTCTTACAAACTTAAGATGGCCAAGTATCTTGATTCCCCACTCACAAATTGAATAAAGAATGCTCTCCTTCTTGATAAGAAGAATTATAAATGCCGCCACCAGGGTGAGGATAAGATATCCGAGGCAAATCAGCATTCTTGAAAAGCTGTTAAAGTGGCCAAACATGCCGGGGCTTACAATCAGTGCAAACAGTCCCAATACTATGATGGACGCCGTATACATTACAAGGTTAAGAAGCAATGCTACGGTGGTCACCGGTGTCGGAAGACCGTCTCTGATCATAAAGTAAGCGCATGCAGGCTGGCCGCCTGTTGCCGACGGAGTGATTGCCGAAAAATAAATGTCGGCAGAAGAATATAACAAGCCGTCCTTGAATCTGCCCTTGTAGCCAAGGCCCTTGCATACTCGAAGCACTGCCATTCCTTCAAAAAGAATGAACAAGAGCATGAGTCCGAAGGCAACCAAAAGCCAGACAGGATTCACGGACTTGACATAATCCGAGAAATTTTCAATTGAAAAGTTTTTGGTCCCGGACATTACCGCCCAGACAGTCAAAGCTGCCAAAACTGCGGCAATAACAGACCACATTACATTCTTTTTTGCCAACGTTTAAATCCTCAAAACCACCGATATATTTTACACTATTTTGCCCATATTCACAAGTATCCTAGTTAGTTCCGATTACGGTCATAATCATAAAAGGATCTGTTCCGCCACGACCATAAATCCAGTCTCCGACTTCAAGTCCGGAAACCTTCCATACAGTGCACATTCTATGCTGTGTGTTGGATGTATACTGACCATGATAGCTTGCGATAAGCTGTACGGACGCGCCCGATCTTGATGTACTTACGGAATAGCTTGGAGGGCTGTTCCAGTCCAATCCGGCGCATACAACTATAAATGAATTATAAAATCCCGCAACCTGATAATTGCAGTTAGCGCTTGTATAGGAATATGCATGGGTAAGATTCAGATTGCCGAGAGCCTGTTCTTTACCTTGCTCGAGTCCTGAGTTGTAGCCTGCTTCATAGGCTCCGTCTCTGACGGTCTCTATGCCGTCTGCATATGATACTGCCAAAGCTCCAAGGGTCTCTTCAAGAGTTCCAACCTTGTTTCTTAGCTCTTCAGTTTCAGATTTGTCAGCCGCGCTTCCAAGCAATGCCTCAATATCAGAAGCGTTCTTCGCGATACCTGACTTATTGGTTTCAATGTCGCCTTTAACGCCCTCGAGAGTGGCATCAAGTTCCTTTTTAAGGCCCTCGTCTGCTCCAGTTAACTCTTTCTTTAACTTATCGTCTGCATCGGTAAGTTCTTTTTTTAGCTTATCCGTTATCTCCTCAAAACTTGACTTGGCCGACTCTACGCCATTCTTGGCAGCATCCAGTGCCGCCTTGTTGGCATCAATATTTTCTTTCGTCTTATCAAGTTCTGCTTTTGCAGAATCAAGTCCCGATTTGGTGCTCTCAAGTTCCTTCCTTATGGATTCAATGGCGCCGTCTTTGGCATTCATTGCTTCCTCTACCTTAGAGCCTGTCTCTTTGACGTTCTCTTCTATTCTGGAGATTCTTATGTCATTTCTTTCAGAGAGGTTTCTAACCTCCTCAACAGTGGCGCTTTCCACTGTCTCGGTCTCATCAGAAATATTTTCCCAAAGAGGCACCTCGGCCTCCTTCTTATCATCATCTCCC
>JAGACI010000168.1 GCA_017614185.1 Lachnospiraceae bacterium
CTGGACATGGAACGGACTTTGCCCCAACTTTGACAAGGCATTCTGGACAACCAAGCCTGCGATAAAGGCCGCAAAAGTAACAGGAATAAGAAACGCTTTCTGTACTATGTGGCAGGATAACGGTGCGGAGACAAGCCAGAGTGCAGGCCTTCCTTCGGTCCTTTATTTCGCAGAACTTGGCTACTGTGATGACGAACTTGATATGGGCGAGTTCTCCGATAAGCTTAAGTTTTTGACCGGCCTTCCTTATAAAGCTTTTGAACTTATGAGTGATATGGATAAGGTTCCCACAAGAAGGGATGACAGACCTGAGGTTACGGTTACAAAGTATGCCCTCTATCAGGATCCGATGATCGGCATGTACGATGCGCATATCAGAGGAACAGGCTTAAAGAAGCATTATGAGGATATTGCAGCTAAGTTTGATGCCTTAAAGGAGAGAAACACTCTCACCGATTACTATAAGGAACTTGCAAAAACACTGGCTATTAAGGCAGAACTTGGTATAATGATTACTGACGCGTATAAGTCAGGTGAAAAAGAAGAATTAAAGAGGCTTGCGGGTGAAGCTATTCCTGAATGTATCGAGCATCTTGAAAAAGCAAGAGAACTTCGTGAAGAAATCTGGCTTTCCGAAGCCAAGCCCAACGGATTTGAGATCATTGATATCAGATTCAACGGAGTCATCGGAAGGCTTTGCTTTGCAAACCGCAGAATAAATGATTACCTTGAAGGAAAAGTCGACAGACTCACTGAACTTGAAGAGGAGAGGATTTACGCCAACCCTTATGTCGTAGATTCACCGCTCTACGTTAACCAGTGGGATAAGATAGCATCGGCTTGTTCTTTTACAGGAGTATAAAAAGAGAGAGAAAATATGATAAGTGATTTACTGAAAAAACAGGCGACTTTTTCCTTTGAGATGTATCCGCCAAAGAAAGATGACGAATTTGAAAAAGCTTTCGAGGTAGCCAAGAAACTTGGAGATTTAAAACCCGATTATATCTCGGTTACATACGGAGCAGGCGGAAGCAAGTCCAAAAAGACCTTGGAGATTGCTTCTTATATTCAAAATGAGCTTCACATCGAGGCCCTTGCACATCTTACTTGTGTAGGCAATACAAGAGCCGATATCGATGCCATTGTCGATGCATTCAAGAAAGAAGGAATCAACCAGGTACTTGCACTAAGAGGTGACAGACCCAGGGATATGAGCGATGAGCAGTTTGAAGCAAGAGATTTTGCTCACGCAAGTGACCTTATCGAGTACCTTACGAAGAAAAAGGGAATATCCTGTGCAGGTGCATGTTATCCGGAGAAGCACTTTGAGTGTTTCAGCAAGGAGACAGACATTCACAACTTAAAGATTAAGCAGGATGCAGGTGCCGAATACTTCGTTTCACAGCTTTTCCTCGATAACGATTATTACTATGACTTTATCGACCATGCCGAGAGAAAGGGAATCACGGTTCCCATCTGTGCCGGAATCATGCCTGTAATATCAGCCAATCAGCTTGGAACCACAGTTTCACTTTCAGGCTCATCAATTCCCAAAGCTTTCTCGGACCTTATTGCCAAATATGGCGATAATGCAGACGACATGAGAAAAGCCGGAATAGATTATGCAGCACGCCAGATTCAGGATCTTAGAGCAAACGGCGTAAAGCACATCCATCTCTACTGCATGAACAGACCCAAGACAACCGCTGAGATCTTGGAAGGTATTAAATAGAAGGAGTAAAGAAATGCTTAACCAGAAATATGTAGATATGCTGTCCAAGAAATCAGTAATAAGACAGCTTTCAGAGTTTGCTACAGCAAGAGGAAAGGAAATCGGATACGAGAACGTTTTTGACTACAGCCTCGGAAACCCTTCCGTACCTGTTGCTCCCGAGTTTACAGAGGGACTTATAGAACTTCTTGCAAAAGAAGATCCCATGAAACTTCACGGTTACAGCCCCAGTCTCGGTATTCCTGAAGTAAAGGAAGCTATAGCAGATTCTTTAAAGGAGAGATTCGGTCTTCCCTATACAGCAGACTGTGTTTTCCCTACATCTGCAGCCGCAGCTGCAATTGCACACGCGGTAAGATGTGTAACGGTTCCCGGTGACGAGGTACTTACATTTGCTCCTTACTTCCCTGAGTACAATCCTTATATCAATGACTCGGGTGCAGTGTTAAAGGTTGTTCCTCCCCATACCGAGGACTTCCAGATTAACTTTGACGAATTCTTAAATATGCTTAACCCCAAGACAATGGCAGTATTAATCAATACTCCCAATAACCCTACAGGTGTGGCATATTCTGACGAGACATTAAAGAAACTTGCAAAGATTTTACGCGAGAAGCAGGAAGAGTACGGACATGATATCTTCCTTATTTCCGATGAACCTTACAGAGAGATAGTGTTTGACGGAGCAAAGCCCGTAAGTGCTTCTACATATTATGAGAACTCCATTATGTGCTATTCGTTCTCAAAGTCACTTTCACTTCCCGGTGAGAGAATCGGATATCTTGTTGTTAACCCTGCTTGTCCTGATGCTGCAAAGATGGTTAACATGTGCGGACAGATTTCAAGAGGAATCGGACACAACTGTCCCACATCACTTCTCCAGCTCGGTGTTGCTAAGGTTCTTGATAAGACATCGGATCTTTCTGTATATGAAACCAACATGAACATCCTCTATGATGAGCTTGTAAAGCTTGGGTTCACCGTTGTTAAGCCCGGCGGAACCTTCTATATTTTCCCGAAGGCTTTGGAAGAGGATGCCAAGGTATTCTGCGAAAAAGCGTTAAAGTATGACCTTGTTTTGGTACCTGCAGACTCCTTTGGATGTCCCGGATATTTCAGAATGGCATACTGCATTGACACGGACAAAGTAAAACGTTCGTTAACTGCTTTAAGAAAGTTTGTTGAGACAGAATATCCGAATAGATAATTAAATTATTCGACAAATATCTGCTGATTTTTGCCTTTTGTTTGACTTTTTCGTTTTAATGGAGTAAACTCCTATA
>JAGACI010000169.1 GCA_017614185.1 Lachnospiraceae bacterium
AAATTCACAAATTTATATGACTCTATTTCTCCCCGTATATCTTCTCTTTTAACACTTTCTTGTTGGCCTCGAAATCCACTTGCAAGACAGCCATTCCCCTTATGTTGGCATCAGAATATGTTCCCTGAAGCGGTATCATGTTCTGCTCCATATCGTAAGCCACCATCTTCCATCCTACCGTTGAAAGGTAGATGAATTCCCCTCTTGAAAGGTTGGTTGTAAGGTTCGGGAAAAGCCCGTCTATTATTCCTTTGGGATTGGTTAAAATACCCTTTGGAAGTTTCTTGATAACAGCGGATAAAACCTTTCTTTGTCTCTCGGTTCTTCCGAAGTCGGTTCCTATATATCTGTTTCTCGAATAAGCAAGAGCCTGAGGACCGTCAAGGTCTATCTCACCGCTTAATGACGCATCAAGATAATCGTTGTCTATCGGAAGGCCCTGCAAAAGATTGTATTCGTTTAAGTAAGCGTTAACCCACTGCACTTCGTCGTTTGACAGTTCAAGCTTTACTCCGCCGACAGCATCGACAAGGTTGGCAAAAGCCTTGAAGTTAACGACAACGTATCTGTTTACCTCTATGTCAAAGTTTTGCTTGATGGTTGCCATCAAAAGTTCAGGGCCGCCGAAAGCGTAGGCCGCATTAAGTCTGTTTCCGTCATGACCGGGGATATCGACATACATATCCCTTAAAAAAGAGGTCATCTGAATTGTATGGGTCTTGTTACTGATACTCATAAGAATCATGGCATCACTTCGACCCTCGTCAGTCTCATCTCTCGAGTCACTTCCGATAAGAAGAATGTTTACTACTCCGTTATCCTTCAAAGGTGCACTCTCAAGGCTTTCAATGGGAGCGTAACGCATCTTCTCATAGACCTTGGTCATTCCAAAGCACCAGGCAACTGCAAGAATACATAGAAGAACTATAAATATCTTAAAACCTTTGCCCTTTTTCTTCGGCTCTTCAAAGTCACCATCACCGCCGCCTTTATTCTTTGATTTCTTGGGCTTTGAGTCCTTAGGCGCTTCGTTTGCACTCTTTAAGGCATTGGCTTTGGCTCTTAATTTCTGAACCTTCTGCTGCTCTTTGACAAGCTTTTTGGCTTCTTTTAAATCTCTCTTAACCTGTCTTCTGTCTACTTCTACAGAATCGGGATTCGGAGCAAGATCCGTCTGTATTTCTCTTTGTACAGGTCTCCTGACAGGTCTTCTTTCACCCTCAGATCTCCCCTCGGGTCTTCTTGCCGGTCTATGTTCCGGGGCTTTCTTCTTGGCCCCTATTACATCTACTTCTTTTTTCTCAGTTTCATAAAGGAATTCCTCCAGCCCGAGGCGGATTCGTTCCATTTCGTTTTCATTGTTATTCATAGGTACATCTCAACTTTCTGAGTACTATTTTATTGTAACATATTTTTCATTTTCTTAATATTTCCTTTCTATTTTTCTTAAACCTTGAATCATTTAAAAATCATGAAGCTTGTGCTATAATTATTCAGTCGGCTGATAGCGGCCGAAGTATAAATAATCTAATAGAGAAGAGGGAGGATTCCAAATGAAATCATTTATCAAGGAATTCAAAGAGTTCATTTCCAGAGGAAATGTAATGGACATGGCAGTCGGTATCATCATCGGCGGCGCATTCACCGCAATCGTTAATTCTCTTGTTAACGACGTGATTATGCCTCTCATTTCACTTCTCACCGGAGGCTTTGATTTTTCAGAGCTTTGTGTAGTTCTCGGCGAGGGCGAAGGAGCTGCCACACTTAACTACGGAGCATTTATCTCCGCAGTCATCAATTTCTTACTTATTGCACTTGTTATCTTCTGTTTAATCAAGAGCATCAACAAGTTCAAAAAGAAACAGGAAGAGGAAGCCGCAGAGCCCACAACAAAGGAATGTCCTTTCTGTTGCGAGACCATCTCCATCAAGGCTACAAAGTGTCCTCACTGTGGTTCGGAATTAAAGTAAAAAAATTTAAAAGGCGTCGGTCCATATGGGCCGGCGCCTTTATGTGTCTTATGCTTTTTTGAAAAAATCATCGAGCTTTTTAAGCAAACCTTCCTTGCCGATTGTCTTAAGGAGGTAATCGGCCGGCTTAAGTCCTATTACGCTCATAACGCTTTCTTTATCCCCGTGTCCTGTAAGGAACATAACGGGAATCTGACCTGTCTCCGAGTCATTTTTGAGCATCTCCAAAACCTGGGGACCGTTTGCAACAGGCATCTCGTAGTCAAGGAGCACAAGATCTGCCTTATTTTTGGCAAGGTAGCTTATCGCCTGCACACCGTTTGCCGCCATTCCTACGTGGTAGCTTCCCTTAAGCCACTCGTAAACCGTTCTCATGTAGGTGATATCGTCATCGACAATAAGAACCTTTTTCTTACGGTTCTCGCCCGTATTTTTCTCCATATACTCAGTTACACACTTGATAAGCTCGTCCATAACGAGAGGTCTCTTAAACCACTCAAGGATTAAGAACTCCGGAATGGTTTTAATTACCTGCGCCTTCTCGTCGGCGTCTCCGATAAGGATTATCTTTCTGTCAAGGTCACTTGCCAGATCCTTTAAATATACGAGAGTTTCGGTCGCATCCTCCATCCCCTCGTTTGTAAAAAGAACCATCAGCTCTATTTTGTCTCTGAGTTTCTCAATATCTTTTATCTTTCCGTCTGAAAAGACCGTCGTAAGTCCGCCCGTCTCCATCTTGGAAACAAGGCTCTTGGCAAGGAAGCTCTCGGTTGTACTTATAACGAGAATTACTCCCAAATCTGATGCATTTGCCATTTTGCCCTCCCGGTTATATTTATCAAGCCATAAGCTTTCTGACTGCGTCACTTATTCCCTCCCAGTTTAACTGCATAAGCATATCTTCTATTTCGTTTACAGCCTTCTCATCTTCATCGGAAAGCCTGTATTCTTTAAGATCTTTAAGCATGCCCTCCATCATCTCGAAGTCCATTGTATCTGCAATCTCACCGATTGTCCTTATGGCTTCGTTTCTGATTTCGGGAGTCATCTCTTTTAGATTATCACTCTTTTTATCAATTGGGGAGAGTTTTTCATCTATCGCCCTGTAATCATCAAGAAGATTTTTTGTATCTTTTTTGATTGTATCGATGTCACCGGACTTACCCGCATCCTCAAGTTTCCTTGCTTTATCCGACAGATTCGCTGCACCGATTATCCTTGCGGAACTCTTTAAGGCATGAACCTTAATGGTATAGTTCTCGTAATCTTCATTGTCAAACAGGTCTTCTATCTCTTTTGCCTTGCTCTTTGCAGTCTGATGGAAAACCTGAAGAACGGAGATGAAGCTCTCTGCCGAACCGCAGTTTTTAACGGCTGCGTCCGTGTCAATTTCATTTATGCTTAATAGCCAGTCAGGAAGCAGTTCCTTCGAATCGGAAGTTTCTTCCAGGGAATCATCGTTTTCTTTGACCTCTTCTATTTTTTCCTTAGGAAGATAGAATTTTAACAGTTCCTCAAGGCGCTCGCCATCCACAGGTTTTGACATGTAGTCGACAAATCCCGCTTCAAGATACATTTCTCTTGCACCAGAAACGGCGTTAGCCGTAAGTGCAATATAAACGCCCTCCTCATCCGTCTCTTCCTTCATGTGCTTAAGGGTTTCGATTCCGTCCATGTCAGGCATCATGTGATCGATAAAGATGATGTCGTACTTCTTATCCCTTGCAAGGTTAAGCGCATCTCGTCCGCTTGTGGCTTTATCAATCTTAATCTGCGTTCTCTTTAAGAGATTTTCGATGACGGTAAGGTTCATCTCCGTATCATCGACAACAAGAATCTTTGCCTCGGGAGCACGGAAAAGCTCATGATATGTCTTACCTTTGGAGGCCTCCTCATCAAACCTTGCGGCAACGTCTCCGACAGGCTCCCATTTAATTACCTTTTGAGCAATCTCAAATGAGAATTCCGAGCCTTCACCGTAAACGCTCTCAACTTCAAGCTTACTGTTCATAAGAGAAAGAAGCTGCTTGACGATGCTCATTCCAAGGCCCGTGCCCTCGATGGTACGGTTCCTCTTTTCCTCGATTCTTGAAAAAGGTGAGAAAAGTTTCTGTATATCCTCTTCCTTTATACCGATTCCGGTGTCGGTAACTTTGAAAGTTAAGCCTATCTCATCATCGGACTTTTTGTTAAAGCCGACATTAAGACCGACCTTTCCCTTTTCTGTATATTTAACCGCATTTGTCAAAAGATTGAGAACAACCTGCTTTATTCGAATCTCATCTCCGAGAAGAAGATGCGGGATATTCTTATCAACATTTACTTCAAACTTAAGGCCCTTAGCCGATGCTCTGTCCCTTGTCATATTTACAAGGTCATTCACAACGGACGAAACCTCATACTGAATAGGCAAAATCTCCATTTTGCCTTCTTCTATCTTTGAAAAATCAAGGATATCATTTATAAGAGACAAAAGCGTTCTTCCCGCAGTCTTAATGTCTCTGGCATAGCCCAATACCTCTTTTTCCTTACTTTCTCTAAGAATCATTTCATCCATGCCAAGTACGGCATTGATGGGCGTTCTGATTTCATGAGACATGTTTGCAAGGAAAGATGACTTCGCCTTGTTGGCATTGTCCGCTATTCTCTTCTGCTCCTCAAGTTCCCTCATGTACCTGTAATGCTCGGTATCATCGGTCAGCGAATAGACGATTCCCGCATCAAGACCGGCCTGATGAAGTTCATTCGCCTCAGGAGTGTAAATTCTCCCGTTAATATTGATTGGAGCGCCTGCTTCTATCGAGCGTTTAATCGAATTTACTACTTTTTCCGGTTTAAAAAGCATCTCAGGGAAAAGCATGAGTGCCGGCTTATTGTAGTAGCTCACATTTCCTATCTGATCGACTGCGATGATTCCTTCAGAAAGCTCATCGATTACGTACTCTCTCGCGAGTGCCTCCGTGTCGAAAAGTTTATACCTGTATATCGCTATAAGCATAAACAGGGCGCCTATAGGGAAACTTAACATTGTAATGTCGTAAACCTTTGTAACAGCTACAAGCTTAAAGGTCTGAACAACGCCGAAAATGCTCTCCGTGAATACGGCAAGGATAACAAAAAGAAGGCGCTTCCTTACAAGTTCATTCTTTTCCCTGTGTCTTTCGACCATAAGCATCAGCATGCCGGCAGCAACATAAAAGACAAAGATTCCCGACCAGAAGTGGTGAAAAATGCCGTCCTTGTGTGAAAAGACGGGAAAGTCTCCGGCCATTCCAAAGTTCATATAAGTGTAGTAAAGACCTGTATATTTGGTTGTTAATACAGAAATATAGATGACAAAGTTTGCAATGACGAGAACAGCTCTTGCAATATTGGGGACCTCAACCTGAACAAGTTCGACCGCAAAGAAGAACAGCCCGAAGGCCATCCACAATTTGCCAAAGTAATTGATTCTCAGTGCAGTAAAATATGTCTCCTCACTTGTCGCTCTAAGCTGTAAGAGATATCCGATATTACTTACCAAAGTTGCAATACAGCTTAAAAACAGATAGGACTGAAGCATGCCTGTCCATTTCTTGAACACAACCCAGGATTCGACAAACAAAACCGTGATACTTATGCATTGAATAAGAATAACAAGCTGATACATTTCTTCCTCACCTTAGAATCTCATCTATTGTGGTAACAGTACTGAATGAGCCCTTATTTCTTGATATTATCTCCTTCATCTTTTGCAGTTCAAAGTAGCTTATATAACATATGAGCGTCTTGTTTTCCCCTGCAATGACGCCGTACGAATCCATAATGGTACATGTCTTGTTAAGTTCTGCCTTGATTTCCTTGATGATTTCATCGGGATCCTTGGTGATAATCGTAACCTGCTTGACGGCATCGAAGTGGTCCGTGATGTTATTTATTATCGAGGTTGCGACCACGTAAACCAAAAGGCTTAGGAGCGCGGCATTTCTGTTTATAAGAATAAATGCCGCGATATAGACACATGCGTTAAATGCAAGCAGTATGTAAGTCATTCTGAAGTTCTTGCCTGTCTTTTTCGAAATCAGGTTGATTACGATACTGGCAAAAATCTCCGAACCGTCTATACATCCGCCACATGTAAGAATAAGAGCAAGGCCGAGTCCGAGAATCGCTCCGCCGAATGCTACGGCAAGAAAGTGCTCGGTGTTAAGTTCAAACGGAATAACC
>JAGACI010000170.1 GCA_017614185.1 Lachnospiraceae bacterium
GTGTTAATAAATGTATCGGAATAAAATGCCTTGTTCTTTAGGCAAATTTGCTACTTTGATTATACACCTGTATAAAGAATCAGTCTGTCATAAACTTCTGTCAGAGTCTGAATCATCTTTGAAGCCAGGTTATATGCATTCTGGTATTTAACAAGGTTAACTGCCTCATCATCCTCATCAACGCCCGAGATAGAAAGTCTCTGGTTGTTTATCGCGGTTCCGATGTCAGTGTAGCTTTGTGTAAATGTATTGGCCTTTGCAGCGCCAAGTGCCACATCTGAAAGGATACACTCAAGGAATTCCTTTGCGGAACATCCTCTGAAGTTCATCTGATCCTTATCGGAAAACATCTTGTAGAGGTCCTCAACCGTGCTGTAATCGTCGTTACCGTTACTGTTGACGTTTCTTGTTGCGAGGAAATCCGCGTCGTTCATAAATGAACCCGCTACCTTGAAGTTTCCTGCAGTCATCCAGTAATAACTTGCCAGTGTATCGTCACTTGCCGCATCGGCGCCCTCGTTGAAGGTTCCGTTATGGTCTCCGTCAAGTCTTACACCGACTTTAAAGTTATACTCGTCAGAATCTGTCGCATGCTTTGCGGTCAAAAGGTTGTAACCTTCGTTTCCGTACTTGTCATATCCTTTATTAAGGATATCGTTTACATGCTGTGAAAAAGTTCTTACCCACTCATTCATCTGAGTCATGTAGTAAGGAATTCCCTTGTAATCGATGGAAGAGCCAATGCTTGCTTCCTTACCGATTCTGTCGTTGGTAATTCTCTCTGTATTCTTCTGGTCATCAGAAAGAACGAATGTGTACTCTACGTTTCCGGAAGCATCCTTTGTAACTGACCATGAGTCGTAGTAGTAAAGGTTGTTTCCGAGTCTGATGATACCGCCCATATCGGAGAGGTTACATTTATTTAAATCTTTAAGATACTCTTTATCAACGCTTATGGTAACTGTGTCGTAATCCTGACCGTTTATGTTTACGGTTCCGATTCCGTCAGTCTTTACGGTTCCTTTAAAGCTTTCCTGGTTGTTACCGTCTCTCATCTGAACGAGACCCTTTAAAGCTCCGCCCATTGCCGCATTATGAAGGTCGAACTTCTGACCGTTCTCCCAGTATACATCGTAAAGTCCGTCGATGTCGGACTGGTTAACCTTCTCATAACCCTTCTTGGCAATACATGTAAGGGTGTTGTACTCGGAATCATCGACAAGTGTCTGTCCGCCTGCGATGGTTACGATATAACGGTTCGCGCCTGTTTCTCTGTCGGGATAATTGGTATCTCTTACAGGAATCTCTTCGGTCGTTACATCGACGATATTGGAAAGCTGATCGATAAGTACGTTTCTTCTGTCGCGAAGCTCATTCGCATTGCCGCCGCCCATCTCAAGGATGTTAATCTGCTTGTTGATGGAAGCAACCTCGGCTGCGATTGAATCAATCTCATCGATTTTAAGCTTAATTTCTGCGTTTACGTCCTTCTGAAGTTTCTGCATGTTTCCGTACATGTTGTTAAAATACTCTGTTACGGAGCTCATGCTGCTTACAAACTGAGCCTTTGTGGTTGTGCTTGAAGCATTCTTCATTACTTCCTGAAGGGCTGTTGACATCTGGTTAAAAATAGTTGTAAAACCGGGTGTTGCTGCGCCGTTATCGGCATAATAGTTCTCGATTTGCTTCATATAATAAGCCTTGTCGGAATACTCACCAACGAGGGCGTTGTTGTTCCAGTACTTATTATCGTAAAAATCGTCGTGGATTCTCTCGATTGCAAGAGTATCAACACCGGCACCTGCACAGCCGTACTTCTGGAAAACACGAAGAGCATCCGCTGCTTCCTGCTTAACCTGCTGGCGGGAATATCCTTCGGTTGATACGTTTGCGATATTGTTTGAAGTTGTATTGAGGGCGGCATTTGATGCAAGAAGGCCCGTATATGCAATGTTTAATCCGAAAAATTGTGAAGGCATCTTTCGCCCTCCTTTCCTATATAAATAAAAACTAACCTAATTTCTCAATTAAATGTTCAAGCATTTCATCGATTACATTTATGTATCTTGAGCTTGCATTGTATGCGTTCTGGAAGCGGATCATGTTTGAAAGCTCTTCGTCGGAGGCAACGCCCACAACCTGCTCTCTTGCATATCCTGCTGCCTCAACCGTTGCTTCCTGGTTGGTTGCGAAGGAACGATATACATAACCTGAGTTTGCAACCTGTGCAACAAGATCCTGATAGTAATCGTTGAAGTTTGTTGTCTTTTTTACCTTGGGATTAAGGTTGTATTTTTCCTCGGTAAAAGCAAGCTTTAAAGCTTCCGCGGTATCGTAATCGATTCGGCTGTCTTCTGTTCTGAAGTGAAGCTTTCCGGGGTTTTGTAACAAGGTAGGGTTAACCATTAAGTTCTTAACGGTATATAAGCTGTCCTTGTTGTCCTCATTCTCGACGTTGTATGTCCATCCGCCCATTCCGTCAGATGTGTATCCGTCTGTTGTAATCTTCTGGAACATCTGAAGGGGTGAACCGTCATCGTCTACCATGTATCCGGTACCCGCCATAATCTTATTGAACTCTGTGATGATGTTGTGGACCATCTGGTCGAACTCACCCTGAACGTTCATGATTACTGACTGGGAAACTGTGTTATTGTAATTCTTCTCCTGGATATCTGTGTAATCGGCTCTGTGATCGCCTCTTGCAAGAAGAAGGGATTTGAGTGAACCTATATCGGTATCGAGGTCTGAAGAAATCTCTCTTTCAAGGTTAAATACCAAAGCTTCTTCCGCTTTGTATCTCTTGGTTCCGTTATCAAGAACTTCATATCTTGCATTCTGGGGCCAGAAAGGTGTGTAGAAGCCTGTGGTTTCATCAACATCGAGACCCATCTCGAAGTAACGGTCCATCTTAACGAAGTCCATTCCTTCTATCTGAACCTCAACTGTTGTATCTGCGTTCTCTGAAAAAGTGATGTCGCAAAGCTTTGCAAGTTCATCAAGGATTGCGTTTCTTGTATCTCTAAGATCGTTCGCACGCTCGACTACGGTTAATCCTTCCTGTCTTACGTTTGTGATCTCTATACTTCTTATCTTCTCGTTTAACTCGACAAGCTGTTTGCCATATTCATTTATCTGATTAACTTTGTCATAAACCTGGCGGTTTAAGTTGTTCTGATAATCTTCCAAAGCTGTGTAAACTGCCTTGGCTCTGTCGATAAAGCTTGAACAGCTTTGAACAAGCAATCCCTGGTTAACACTGTTTCCGGGATCCTTTGCAAGTTCCTGAACTGCTGTCCAAAGATCTGACACAGTCTTCTGGAAGGTTTCACCCTCCATCTCGCCAAGTAAATGTTCTACTTCTTCAAGGGAGCCTGCCTGAACTTCATAGAAGGCACTGCGACCGGATTCCTTACGATAAGTCTGATCAAGGAATACGTCTCTGACCTGCCTTGCGGCAGCATAAAGAACTCCAAGTCCAACTTCGTGATTCGAAACAGACTTGTAGTCCTTCTGTAGAGTATTATACCGACGGGTTGCGAGCAGCGTCTGCTGTCTGGTATACCCCTCGGTATCAATATTAGAAAGGTTATGTGCTGTTGTATTTAGAGCGTTCTGTCCGGTCTGTAATCCGGATAGTCCGACGTAAAAGCTTCCCATCAAAGGCATGTCATTACCTCACTACTGCTTGGCGTCAAAACTTCCCTGGTTTAAATTACCTCCGAGGCTGTCGCCTACGCTATATGCACCTCTGTTATAATTTGCAGTCTCCGGTGCCGTCTTATATGCCTGGAGTAAATTCAAATCGAACTGAACCAATTCAAGTGCATTATTAATAAGCGCTTCGTTTTGAGCATTAGTGCTCTTTAATCGGTCAGTTAAAGTTTTCAGCCTGTCATGAACATCAGCTAACTGCTTTTGCTCGTCAGGTCTGTTATCCATCATCTTAATAAGAGATGACAGATTCATGGTTTGAACATCCTTGTTCAGTACGCTTGCTATGTCATTCATGCAAACCTCCCGCTGTTTTTCGAGACGGTTCGCCTTGATGACCACGTCTTGCTCCTCATCCGTGATTCGCTGTAATTCCTCCAAATCCTGGGAGATAATTACCGGTGTTTTTTTCATCGAGAGTGCAAGCAGCCCTTCGAATACGACTGCTTCATCATTTAATGTTTGAATAAGATTCTCCATTAAACTGGCCACTTGCCACTACCTCGATTCATTGTACTTTTCAAGTAATTTGTCAGCAAAACTTTCTGCACTAACTTTGTAAGTCCCGTTCTTGATCTGCTGCCTAAGGGGCTCAACCAACTCCATACGGATGTCAGATGTTTCCTTTAATGCTGCTTGTCCAACCTGTAAATCTTTGCCGACACTTGAGAGCTGGAAACGATCCATCTCACGTGTCTTCTCTGTTTTAACAGTTTTGGCGGTCTTCTGGGCGCTATAAAGCTGCTGTACTTGAGAGTAAGCTTCAATACGCATATTGAATACCTCCTTCCTTATTGCTTCATTAATGTTATCGGAGAATTACAGATAAACTTTAGGGGAAATGCAAAAATATTTTTAAATTTTTTCTCCTGTTTCCTCCGCCTCATCAATGCTTTCGGGATCGGTATCCTCAACCGCCTTGTTAATGGCCGCCATATCCTCGTCATTTAAAAGCTTTCCGGGATCAAGAAGAAGCTTTACATCTTCACCTATTTTGCCTATTGCATAGACATATTTGTTCTGAGATTTGTCGGCCTTTCCAAACGACGGTGATGGGATTATGTCCTCGTCCGTAAGTTCAACAACCTCAGCTATTTTTTCCACAATAAGACCTACAACCGTGCCTTCATAATTAATAATGATGATACAGGTTCTGTCCGTATACTCCAAAGGCTCCTGTTTAAACCTTATTCGAACGTCGATTACGGGTATGATTTTGCCTCTTAAATTAATGAGACCTTTGATGTAATCTTCGCTCTCGGGGATAGCCGTCACGTCCTGATATACGATGATTTCGGAAACATACTGAATCTTCAGGGCAAAGTACTCGTTTCCGGATTTGAAGGTGATGTACTTATTCTTATTATCCATATGAATTCCTTTCTACTCAGCAAGTCCCGCAGGATCGAGAATCAGTGCAATCGAGCCGTCGCCAAGCTGCGTACAGCCCGTAAGCCCCCTTACCTTCTTAACATATGAAGGAATGGGCTTAACCACTATCTCCTGCTTTCCGATAAGTTCATCCACAAATAAGCAGACCCTCTTTTCCTCTATTGCAAAAATAATCATCATTCCGTTCTCATCATCGGGAACGTAATCAGGAAGATGATACCAGCTGCCAAGCCTTAATACCGGCAGGGCATCTCCTCTTATCATCACGCACTCTTCGCCGCTTGGCTCCTTGACTATCCTTGTGTCTCTTGTGCTTAAGAATTCTTTTACGACACCGGTCTGAATTGCAAAAGCGGTTCCGCCTGCCTTCATGACTATTCCGTCTATGATAGCCAAAGTAAGCGGAATCTTAATGGTCATTGTGCTTCCTTCACCGGCCACACTGTCGATATCAAGCGTACCGCCGATTTCCTGAATGTTTTGCACAACGACATCCATTCCGACGCCTCTTCCCGAGTACTCTGTAACTTCCTCGTTTGTCGAAAAACCGGGAAGAGTTATAAACTGAAATACTTCCTTATCTTTAAAAGCGGTGTCGGGCTTGTTGTAATCTTCTATTAAGCCCTGTTTTCTTGCCTTTGCAAGGATCTTGTTTCGATCAAGTCCTCCGCCGTTATCCTTAACGGATATCCATACCTTTCCTGATTCGGTATGCGCGGAAAGAGTAACCTTTCCTCTCTCTGTTTTACCTTTCCTCTCCCTCTCATCAGGCATCTCGATTCCGTGGTCAACGGAGTTTCTTACAAGGTGCATTAAGGGATCGGATATATGTTCAATTATGTTTTTATCAACTTCGGTGGTATCCCCTATCATCTCGAATTCAACGTCTTTGCCAAGCTTTCTTGAAACGTCGAATACGATACGGTTCATCTTCTGGAAGGTCGCTGTTAAGGGCACCATTCTCATCGTCATGATGACATTTTGAAGGTCTGACGAAATCTTTGTCATCCTTCTTGCGGCCTTGTTAAAGTTATCAAGTTTAAGCCCGGGCACCTTTAAATCAGGGTTTTGAAGAACAACCGACTCGGATATTACCAGTTCGCCAATTAAATCCATAAGCATATCCATCTTGTGGACGTCAACGCTTATGAACGTATTCTTCTCTGCCTTCTTGGGCTTATCCTTCGCAAGAGTCGTAACCTTGCCGGGGCCCTTTTCCCTGATGACAAAGTCACCGGGTGCGTCGGCTTTTTTCTTGATTTCTTCTATCGGGGAATCTAAATCAATCTGAATTGCAGAAGTATCAGTCTCAAATCCGAGCTTGAACTCCGCATAATTGCACTCATAGATATCGACCTTCTCAATATCATAGCCGACTCCTATAAGTCCTCTTATGTCCTCTTCGCTCTTTTGAGTCTGAATAAGAATTTTGAATCCGTTTTTGAGGATTTCTTCGGCACAGCCGTCCCCGGTCATGATATCTTCGGGGAAATAAAGCATATCCTCAGCCACTTCCTTTAAGGCGTAAACCGTCTTGTAGGCATGGATATTTACAAGTTCACACCCCTGTGTAAACGTAATGTAAACCTTGTAATAATGGGTAGAAGTTGCCTGTAAGGGCGCAATGTAAAACTGAGTGGGCTCCTCGTAGACGTTGCCGGCAATAACCTTTTCCGGCTCATCCTTGGTGCCACCCTTTATTTTTTCGAGAAAGTCGTCTATCTGCTTGATAAGATTGTCCGCTTTTCCATCGGCAGCCTCTCCTTCGGAAAGCTTCGTCATCTCGCCGTTTATAAAATCGGCCACATCAAGTACGTGCTCCACCAGTTCAAGGTGAGGCACATTCTCGGGTTTGGACTCCCTAAGATAGTAAAAGACATCCTCTAACTTATGAGACACGGCAGTAATCTCGTCAAACATCATTACGCCGCTGGAGCCTTTGATAGTGTGCATGGCGCGGAAAATCTCGTTGATGGCGTCATCATCGAAGCGCTCCGCATCCTTTTGTTCAAGAACAGTGTCCTGAAGTTGTTCCAAGAGCTGTGAGTTCTCAAACAGGTACATGTCAAGCATGCCCTCGGTGTTCCATTCCGCTGACAAATCTCGCCGCCCCCTTTACTGTCAAGGCAAACAAACTATTTGATTAATCCAAGCTTCCTGAGACCCTGTTCGAAGCGATCCTGATCGATGGGTTTTCCTGAGTAAACGGTACATCCGAGATCAAAAGCCATCTTAACGTTTTTCTCATCGTTAAGAGCGGTCGCCATGATTATTTTTACTCCGTTCTCTTTTGTTATACCCCTCTCCTTTTCGATGTTTCTGATTCCTGAAAGTGCCTGATAACCATCCATTACGGGCATCATGATGTCAAGAACCACGAGGTCGTAAGGCTCCCCTTCTTCAAGTGCCATCATGAACGCGTCGATTGCTTCCATTCCGTCAACGGTAACGTCGCAATCACCGTACTTTGCCAGGAAATTCATCATAAATTTTCTGGTAACAAAATCGTCTTCCGCTAAAAGTATTCTCATAATGCTTCTCCTTCTCTATTCTCACTTTATAGCATTGATACATTCCATCATTCGTTTGGGGATATTCTCCAGACTCTCCTGGTACATAACCGCCCCCATGTTGTAAGCTACCATCGGCATTCCGTAGACAATGCACGATGCCTCGTCCTCTCCTATAGTCTGTGCTCCCGCTTTTCTCATACTAAGGAGTCCTTTGGCGCCGTCGCCGCCCATTCCGGTAAGGATTACGCCTACCGCTCTGTCTCCCGCAACCTGTGCGACCGAGTCAAACATCACGTCAACCGACGGGCAATGGCCGTTAACCTTCGGCCCTTCTTTAATTGAGACCTTATACCCCGTACCGTCTTGCACAAC
>JAGACI010000171.1 GCA_017614185.1 Lachnospiraceae bacterium
GCAGGCTTACTACACACCGAGCGGCAGAAGCTTACACGGAGTCGGAATTAAGCCTGATGTTGAAATCGAGTTAGACTCCGATGCTTACTATGAGTCAGAGGGAGAACTTGATAATCAGCTTGATAAAGCAATAGAAGTAATCAAAGAAAAGATTGGTGAATAAAACTAACCCGCAGGAAGTTATCCTGCGGGTTTCTTATTTAGAGTTTATCTTGCGAGGTCAACCTGCTGCATTGTGCCTGCCATTCCCGATTCATAGAGGAAAAGACCAGTAGCACGAAGCCTTGCATTTGTTTGATTAAGTGTATTTTTGTAGTCGTAGACAGTGCCGGTTTTTCCAAGATAGATGGCTCCTACGCCCTTATCTTTAAGCGAATAGAGCTTATCGGTTCCGTCTGCCTCTTTAACCCAGATTTTAACCTTTTCCCAGATTTCATCATTCTCATCAATCCATCCGTTATGGTCTGTGTCGTATCTGGCAAGGTCCTTAAATCCATCGCCTGATTTGGTTCCGAATAACTCTTTGCCGTCGTTTATGATTCCGTCTTCATTTAGGTCAAGTGCAAGAAGTCCTGTTCCGTTACCAAAGGCTGAAATCTCTTCTTCGTTTCCGTCACAGTCTAAGTCAAAGAAGAACTTCTGATCAGAGATTTCCGCAATGTCTGCATCAAGATTAATAACCAACGGATCACAGAAACTGACGTTTTCTTCAAAGGTTCTTCCGTACTCGGCATAGAAGCTTCTGCTCATTGAGACATCAAGGTTAAAACTGATTTCCTGCCCTTCTGAATTGACAACTGTTCCTGTTGTGGAAAAAGAGTAGCTTTGCTCTTCCATGTAGGAATATGTTTCCTCATAAAGGATGCCGCCACGTCCTGCATTAAATGCTTCCGAAACCTGATATTCATTGCTTTGATACTCGGATTCGTCGCAGACGTATTTGTTCTTTTTGTCCTTGTTGAAAAGCTCTTCAAGGTAGCGGATAAGCTGCTGTCTGAACTGATCCATGATGGTGCGAGGGTCGGTCAGTCTTGAACTTTCGGCTTTTGTGGCTTCTTTGGTCTTAAGTGCGCTCGTTCTGCCCTGAATTACATCGAATAATTCATCAAGGCTTGTCGCTTTGAAAGACTTTGAGTCGCCTTCGCTTTTTTCGGCTTCGTTTTCCTCCTGTTTTGTAGATACGTCCCTGTCAAACAAGCCGGCAAATCCGCCAAGCATGTTTGTCGAGGTTCCCACATATCCACCGACGGCTTTCTTCTGGTAAGCCATAGTCTTAGTGTAGGTACTCGTGGATTCCATTCCAAGGCTGTAAGAATTGATCTTCATGTGTCTACCTCCTTATGGAATGTGAATTGTATGGATTGCCCAAAAGGGCAAAAAAGTACTTCCGACAAGCGCACACACTACGCCCACCGGAAGTACCATCCATGGTCATTATATATATCGGTTTTTTTATGAATATCTTTATAGGAAAAGCGCGTAACTTGCCAAAAAAATGAAAAATAATTATAATGAATCGGTCGGAGGAATGACATGATAAGATTTATAATTATTATACTTTTTATACTTGTATTTTTCGTATTAAGCATAATCCTTCTGCCGATTACATGGCTTATCGGATTATTCAACGAAAGAGCGATGAGAAACATAAGCCTTAAGATAATAAAGGCTGTTTTTTCCACTATAGTATGGCTTGCAGGAACAAAGCTTACTGTTAAAGGACTTGAGAATGTTCCCGATGATGAGCCGGTTTTGTATGTCGGTAACCACAGAAGCTTTTTTGATATCGTAATCAGCATGATTTACGTAAAGAGAGTTACCGGATATATCTCCAAGAAAGAAAATAAAAAAGTCCCTTTTCTTGCTCAGTGGATGGTCAACCTAAACTGTCTTTTCCTTGACAGAGATGACATCAAGCAGGGACTTAATACTATACTGAAAGCTATTGAACTTATTAAGGACGGATATTCAATCTGCATCTTCCCTGAGGGAACGAGAAACAAGGAGAACGGTACCTTTCTTCCCTTCCATGAGGGCAGCTTTAAGATTGCTGCAAAGAGCGGATGCAAGATTCAGCCGTTTGTTTTTTATAACTGCGCTGACATCTTTGAAGACCACGCTCCAAAGGTCAGAAGAACGAATGTCGTTTTGGAATACCTTCCCCCTGTTGATATGAAGAGCCTTGATAAAGAGGAGGCAAAACATATCGGTGCCACTGTAAGGGGCATGATAGAGGAAGCTTACCGTAAAATAGAAGAAGAAGTAAGCAATCAATAATCGTTGTCCGAAGGGGCAACAAAGTAATCGCCTGAAAGGATTTGTGCAAGCATGTAGATTAAAGCTGCGTTGCTTCGCAAATCCTTTAATTTATATTCACCGTTTTCATCGTGAAGGTAATCACTCGATTGGGGATTCCTGCCTCGAAGGTAGTGCTCGTGATTACCTATTACCGTAGCGTATTCGTTGTTGGTTAAAACATAATCCGAAGTCGACAGTACAACCATGTTCCAAAGAAGGCTGTCTAAGGAATCATCTCCGTCAATCTCTGAAATCAGATAATCGTCATCCCTTGAAATCTGGGATATATTTTCACCCTGCTTCATCAGATCTTTCATAAGGGCCGAACACTTTGCAACGGATACAGCTTTTCTTGTAAGCATGTATGTAACCGAAGAAAAGAGGTCCCAGTGATTTCCGACTATGTCGGGATTCGCAGGCAAAAGAGCGTTGGCATAGGTATAGTAGGTCTGAAGACCGGAAGCTCTGTAAAGCTCGACTGCGGCTGAAGCAAGTACTGAAGCGTTCGGTGAAGAAGGCTCTGTCGCTTTTTCTTTTTCAAGGTATTTCCAGGCAAGGTCGGCTGCCTTAAGGCAAAGGGAAGCGTAGGCCTGATCGACATCCTTATATACATATGAAAACTTCGCCATAACGGCTGCAAAGGATGCGCTTGACGCTGCATCGATATTGCTAAGTCTGTAGCTTGTTCCGGAGCCGTCGGTGATTGAATATACATTCTTATATACGCCGCCTGTTGTCTCATCCTGAAGCGATAAGAGCCAGACGGATTCGTGATAGAGGATATCAAGAATCCTCGAATCGCCTGCGTCTGTGGTGTATTCATTAAAAGAATCGGGGAAGAGCTCGTAAGCTGTAAGGAGAGTCATCATGGCTTCCGAAGCAACACTTACTTCCTGAGTTCCCTCTTCGCCGGTAACCCATCCGCCTTGAATAATCTTATCGCCGGTTTCTTCATCAGCACCGGCTCTTTTTACAGTTACCTTTTTATCACTTACATCTTCAAAAATCGAAAGCACGTCGGGAACGAGTGTGGCTGTCAGATCATCGCGAATTTCAAAGGGATAGCTTTCGCCAAGGTCGGAACAGCATATTTTATAAGTGCCTTCTGTAACGACATCATTAAATGACCCGTGGCCTAAAGATTCC
>JAGACI010000172.1 GCA_017614185.1 Lachnospiraceae bacterium
CCTTTAACTTATAGTCTTCCTTCTCACCGTCAAGCTTTACAAACTTTGCCGCTATATCCATCATCAAAGAGTCCTGTTTCAAAGCAACAGGCGAAATCATATTGACAAGATCTCCAAACTCCCTGATATCAACCTTCTTTTCAAAATTATAGAAACGATATGTAAGTTCTTCATCAAGTCCGCAAGCTTTAAAATTACGATAAAAAGTATTAGGAACCACTCTGTCCTGTACACAGAGCCCTACTGCTTTGGTTTTGTCTTTTGAAACAAGAATCCAGTTAGTCTCATTGTTTTCGGGGAATGCACTTATTCTGTAAAAAGAACCCGTCATAACAAGTTCTCTCCACTTTTTGTAAAGAGAAATCTGTTCCTTTACGGTATCCTTATCCTTCGAATTTAACTCACATAAATTGAATTCATATCCAAGGCATCCAAAGAATGCCACATTAAATCTGGTATCAAGAGGCGACTTCCTGAGTGTCTGATGATTGGGACAATTGGAAACATGAGCCGAAACAACGGATAAAGGATATCCGTAACTGTATCCGTTTTGAATTATCACCCTCTGGTAAGCATCAGTATCGTCGCTTGCCCAAATCTGAGGGAAATAGCAAAGCATGCCAAGGTCAAATCTGTTTCCGCCCGATGCACATCCTTCGAAAAGAATCTGCGGGAATCTCTCATTGAGAACCCTTAAGATTCTGTATAATCCAAGCATATATCTGTGAGCGGTTTCTCCCTGCCTTTCAGGTTCAAGAGCGGATGAATAAACATCCGAATAAATCCTGTTCATATCCCACTTAACGTAAGAAATGTCAGCCGAACCGAAGACCTTCGTCATAGCATCAATAACGTAGTCGCAAACCTCGCTCTTAGTAAGGTCAAGTACTCTTTGGTTTCTGCCTTCAGAATGTGGTTTCCCGGGAATTTCAAGTGTCCAGTCGGGATGAGATTCGAAAAGCTTGCTCTTAACATTTGTCATCTCGGGTTCAACCCAGATTCCAAACATAAGTCCAAGAGCTTTTATCTTTTCGCAAAGGCCTTTAAGTCCGCCTGGAAGTTTTTTCTTATTTACTTCCCAGTCACCAAGGGATGATGTGTCATCATTCCTCTCGCCAAACCAGCCGTCATCCATTACAAAGAGCTCACATCCAACCTTTTTCGCTTCAGATGCAAGGTCCGTAAGTTTCTTTTCGTTAATCTTAAAGTATGCAGCTTCCCAGCTGTTTAATAAAACGGGGCGTTCTTTTCTTTTCCATGTGCCTCTGACAATATGCTCTCTTACAAATGCGTGCATATTAAGACTTAAGCCGTTAAAACCTTCAAATGAAAAGCTAAGAACGGCCTCAGGTGCGACAAAAGAGTCGCCGTTATCAAGGATAAAAGAAAAACCTGCAGGATTAATTCCGTTAAGGACTCTCATTTTATCAAAGGTTGAAATGTTAAATATCTCAGCATGATTGCCGGAATATATAAGGTTGAAGCCAAAACATTCGCCCCTGTTTTCGTTAACATCATCAATGCCAAGAATCACAAAAGGATTGGCCCTGTTTGATGAAGCTCCGCAGTTGGTTGAATTAACAAATGTTCCGCAGGAAAGCTTTGTTACATGCTTATCCATCTCTCTTGCCCAGGCTCCGTTAAATGTAACGGCACTGAAGTTTGCCGGAGACAAATCAAGCTGAGAGCTCATAAGTCTCTTAAGAACTACTCTTTCGCCGCTCTCATTTATAAGCTTTGAATACCTTGTAATTACGTTACATTCCTCATATACAAGATAATGAAGCTCTAAGGTCAAATCATAAGAAGCATCTCTCAAGCTGATTATAAGATGCTCATATTCACCCGATTCATCATAGGCTCTGGGAAGCCCTTCGTCTTCAAGCGCGCCTTTTATAATCTCATACTTTTCAAAAAGGAAATCGCTTGTAGAACTTCCGTCAGCGTGGATGACCTCTATAAAAGGTTCTCTGAAATCGCCTTTTCCAAGGCTTCCCATCTCAAGACGGACATCCTCAAGGCAAAGGTTGGCAAATTCTTTACTGTAGGCTATCGATGTACCGGGTCCGAAAGCATTGTTTTCCCTTAATGCAGCCACACTTTCTTCGTCAACGTCAATCTTCCTGCCATAATAAATATGTTCAAGATGACCTGACTGCATTTTTTCAAAGCAATAAGTTGTATTCTTTGTCTCTAAGGTAAAAAGATTACCCGATACTTTTATCATTTAAAGCCTCCGTCATTTAAGCTTCAATAGTGAATTTAATCTTAACAGGCTCAGTGTGAACCGATGAAATTGTAAGTGTTGCCTCACCGCTTACACCCTTTGTCTTAACAAATGTTCCGGTCATACCGCCCTGAGGATTAATACAAGTCGGTCCGATGATTTCAGCATCTCCTTCAATGGAAAGAGTTATGGGATCATTATAGAAAGGAAGCACATTTCCGTGCTGGTCAAGTGTTCTGATTCTAACCTCGGTTACGTCGTAAGAATTTTCTTCCTTAAGCTCGGTTTTGTAAGCATTTGCTTCGATTGTAACCTTCTTGAAGGGTTCTTTGGTGATGCTTGCAACAACCTTTCCGTCCTTAATGGCATCAAACCTGTAAACGGTAGCAGCGCCGCCCCATTCACCGATATATTTACCGTATAAATCTACAAGTGTTGAATATTTAATTTTATCAACAGTAAGAACCTTGGCAGCAAGGAGATAGAATCTCTTGGGAGCACTCTCAAGTCCGTATCTGCTTGCAAGATTAAGGCCCTTCTTAATATCGTTGGCTACAGAGGGTTTATAGTGTTCTACAGTCTCCATCTGATCACCGATAAAGTCATCAATCATAACAGGGCCGTGAGGCATGTTGGGATAAGCCGATTCGCTTACTTTGTATTCAGAGATAAACCTGTCGTTTTTGTACATCTTGATGACATCCGCATTGGTTATGGCCCAAAGTTCATCCTTGATTCCCGCAGGATGCTCACCTATATCAAGTGAAGAAGAGACATACAAAACAGGCTCGTTATCCTGTTGAGCACGATAAATATTGCCTGCGCCCTTTAGGTTTCTGAACATATCACATACACCGTGATAGCAGATTCTGTCGCCGCTTCCGAAGTCTTTGTGCGTATTGTAATCCGCATATACCCAGCCGAAGCCGCCTGCGATATCATCTTCCTTGTAGTATGCATCCATTACTCTTGCATGACGAAGGAAGTGCTCGGTTCTGTGAAGCTCATCATCATATGATTTGGTAGGATACATATGTCCGTTGTACTCGGAAATAAGGAATCCCTTATTCATATCAGTTGTGATATCACTCTTTTTGTGGCAGCCCGGTGTCTTGCCGTCGTGACTGAAGTCATTGTAGGTATAAACATCCTCTAAAAGATGGCTCTTCTTTAAGAATCTTACACCGCCTGTCTGTCTGAAAGGATCAAGCTCATGTGCAAGTGCATTGGTCTTAGTGTAGAGTTCATCATCGTCCTGAGACTCGTTGATTCTTACACCCCAAAGGATGATTGAAGGGTGATTTCTGTACTGAAGAATCATATCTTCAACGTTCTTGACAGCCTGATTTTTCCACTCTTCATCGCCTATATGCTGCCAGCCGGGGATTTCTGTAAATACCATGATTCCGACTTCATCACATCTGTCCATAAAGTAGTGGCTTTGAGGATAATGAGAGGTTCTTACAGCGTTAAGTCCAAGTTCCTTCTTGAGAACATCGGCATCCATCTCCTGCATTGTCTTTGGCATTGCATAACCGACGTAAGGGAAGCTTTGATGTCTGTTGAGACCTCTGATTTTATATTTCTTACCGTTAAGGAAGAATCCTTCGGCTTTGAATTTAATCTTTCTAAAGCCGCATCTTACGATTCTTTCGTCTATTACGTTTCCGTTTTTCTTAAGCTCGGCTTTAACTTTGTATAATTCAGGTGATTCAGGGCTCCAGAGTCTTGGTATAAACTCCAGAGGCATTTTCTTTTCAAAAATCTTCCTGCCATCTTTGATCCTAACTTCAAATTCTTTGCCGTTTACGTTTGCAAATGACTTAAACTCATTTATTTTTGCATCTGCAATCGAAAATTCGACATCAAAATCGCCCTCAGACTCTTTGCTAAGTTCAAACATGGCAATAACACTTGCGTTACTGACTGCACCTTCCTTAATAGAAACCTTGGGATTAATGTAAAGGTTCTCAAGATGGAGCTTATCAAGTATTTCAACATAAACATCACGATAGATTCCGCCGTATGTCATATAATCGATAACGAATCCAAACGGAGGAACATTCAAATCCTCTCTGCTGTTTACTCTTACAACGAGCTCATTATCTTCTCCGTACTTAAGGTCATCAGAGATATCAACGCTGAAAGCAGTATATCCGCAGGTATGCTTGGCAACTTCTTTTCCGTTGAGGAAAACTGCCGCTTCATGCGCAACACCTTCAAAGGTAAGAACAACGCTCTTGCCCTTCCATTCATTTTCAGCCTTTAATACTCTTCTGTATCCCGAAATAAACTGATATACGGACTCATCAAAGTAGTGAAAAGGGAACTCTGTGTTTGTATGGGGAAGGCGAACGCTTTCGAGTGATGCATCACTGACACTTCCGTCTACCAAGCCTTCCGTAAAATCCTTCTGATAAAGCCAATCATTGTTTAAATATATTCTCTGACTCATAAGCACTCTCCGTTTGATGCGATAACATCCTTGTAAAAGTAAGCTGAATCCTTAGGTGTTCTCTTCTGTGTTTCGTAATCTACAAATACAATTCCGAATCTCTTTGTGTATCCAAAATGCCACTCGAAATTATCCATAAGTGACCATTCGAAATATCCGGCAACCTCGGTGCCATCCTCCACGCTTCTCTTCAATTCCTTTATGTATCTGTGAAGGAAATCAACTCTGGGACCATCGTGTACCTTACCGTCGAGAGCCACCCAGTCTGTGTTGCTCATTCCGTTTTCGGTAATCATTATGGGTTTGCCATAGCTCTCATAAATAAACTTGGGCGCCCAGTATAAGCATTTGGGCGTTACGTGCCATCCCATTGTGGTCATAGGCATTCCGTCAGGATAATGAATCTCTCTGGGTCCTTCTTTGGAATCCTCGACCTCATTGCCGTTATAAATGTTAAGTCCGAAGAAA
>JAGACI010000173.1 GCA_017614185.1 Lachnospiraceae bacterium
ACTTCTTTTTCTTTTGCTCTTGTTGTGATGTCTTCCCAACAATTCTTTCTTTCCATACTTACCTACACTCCTTTCGACTACTCACGAAGAGAAGCACCAAGTGATTCAAGACCGTTAAGAATCTTCTTCATAGCACCTGTGATATCGCTTTCCTCAAGAGTTCTGTCTTTTGCTCTTAAGGTAAGTGAGAATGCTACAGACTTGAATCCTTCCTTAACCTGGCTTCCTTCGTAGATATCAAACAATGTGCAGTCCTCAAGAATCTTGCCGCCGCGCTGTCTGATTACATCTTCAAGCTGACCTACCAAAACGTTCTTGGGTACGAGCATTGAAATGTCTCTTAATACTGCAGGGAACTTAGCGATTCCTTCATACTTTCTGTCAAATGTTGTGAAAGGTAAAATCTCAGGAATCTCAAGTACTGCTACATACGCCTTGGTTCCAATCTCATAATTGTCAAGGACTGCAGGATGAACCTCACCGAGATATCCCAAA
The DNA here is from genome assembly GCA_017614185.1 of Lachnospiraceae bacterium. The sequence continues at coordinate 496 of JAGACI010000173.1, forward strand.
ACTTTTCCGTTATAAATGATGTTTGCCTGTCTTCCGGGATGTAAGAACTTCTTTCCTGCCTCAGGATCATATGTAATCTTGTCAAACATACCAACCTGGCTTAAGAACTCTTCAACCACACCCTTCATTGTGAAGAAGTCTCCTTCACCGTAGAATCCCAATGTGAACTGCATTCTTTCATCAGGAAGCTCAGTAAGAGGAAGGCTCTTAGGGATATAGATATTTGCGAGCTCGTAAAGTCTTACGTCCTTATTTTTTCTGTTGTAGTTTGTTGAAAGAGATGTAAGCATTCCGTTTAAGGGAAGGGTTCTCATGATAGAGAAGTCTTCTCCAAGAGGGTTAAGAATCTTGATTGCATCTCTAAGCTTATCGTCGGCATCAAGGTTTAACTTGTCGAATACCTTGGGGCTTTCGAATGAATATGTCATTCCCTGTGAGAAACCGCAGAACTCGGCAACATTTCTTGCAATCTCTTCAATACGAAGTTTGTAAGAAAGCTTACCTGTTGTAGCTTCTCCCTTGGGAAGAGTCTCGGGAATCTTATCATAGCCATAGAATCTTGCTACTTCTTCAGCGATATCAGCCTGACCTACAAGGTCCTGTCTGAATGAAGGAATAACAAGTTCATTCTTTGCTGCATCGTACTCGATCTCAAGAGCTTTGAAAATTTCAAGCATCTGATCTTTCTTAACATCTGTACCGAGAAGTGCGTTGTACTTGTCAGGGCAGAACTCAAGGCGAACAAGAGGCTTAATGGGGCTCTTTACATCAACAATACCGTCTACGACTTCACCGCAGCCAATCTCTTCGATAAGGTGGCAAGCTCTGTTGATTGCTGCTTCTGCATTTACAGGGTCAAGACCTTTCTCAAAAATACCTGAAGCATCGGTTCTAAGACCGATTCTCTTAGCAGACTTTCTGATGTTTGGACCATTGAATGTAGCAGCTTCGAAAAGAACAGTATCGACATCGGTTGTAATCATGGAGTTCTCTCCGCCCATGATACCCGCAATACCAATCTCCTTCTCGCCGTCGCAGATCATAAGAACTTCAGAGTCGAGCTTTCTCTCCTGACCGTCAAGTGTTGTAAATACGTCGCCGTCTTTGGCACGTCTTACAACAATCTTCTTGCCTGCAATTGTATTGTAGTCGAATGCGTGCATGGGCTGACCATACTCAAGCATTACGTAGTTTGTGATATCAACAAGGTTGTTGATGGGTCTGATACCGTTTGAAGCAAGACGACGCTGCATCCACTTGGGCGAAGGAGCAATCTTAACGTTCTTAACGATTCTTGCACAGTATCTTGAGCAAAGATCGGCATCCTTAATCTCAACAGAGATATAATCCGCAGCGTTTCCGCCTGCGCCCTTTACAGACTCGTCAGGCTTAATATATTTCTTCTTAAATGTTGCTGCCGCTTCTCTTGCGATACCCATGATACCGTAGCAGTCAACTCTGTTACTTGTGATTTCGTACTCGAAAACAGTGTCACGAAGTCCCAAAGCCTTAACGGCATCATCACCGGGCTTAACATCGGCATCGTCCTCAAATACATAGATACCGTCTTCGGGAGCTTCGGGATAGAATTCTCTTGAAGAACCAAGTTCCTCGATTGAGCACATCATACCGTTTGACTCTACTCCGCGAAGTTTGCCTGCCTTGATTGCGATTCCGTTCTCAGGCAAAGGACCGCCGTCATGTCCGCCAGCAACCTTGCCGCCGTCAAGAACAACTGCAACAAGCTGTCCTTCAGCAACATTGGGAGCGCCTGTAACAATCTGTGTTGTCTCGCTTCCAACATTAACCTGGCAGACAACAAGCTTATCTGCGTCAGGGTGTCTTTCAACTTTTAAAACCTTACCTACAACAATCTTTTCAAGGTTTTTGTCAAGTGCTTCATAACCTTCAACCTTTGTACCTGTAAGGGTCATTGCATCGAAGTATTCCTGGTTGGTACACTCCAAATCAGGAACATATACTTTTATCCATGATAATGATGTATTCATTCTCTATATCCTCCCTAGAACTGCTTTAAGAAACGAACATCGTTCTCATAAAGCAATCTCATGTCGTCAATCTCGTACTTAAGAAGAGCAATTCTCTCAAGGCCAACACCGAATGCAAAACCGGTGTAAACATTGGGGTCAATTCCGCTCATCTCAAGAACATGGGGATGAACCATACCGCAGCCAAGGATCTCGATCCAGCCCGATCCCTTACAGAATCTGCAGCCCTTGCCGCCGCACTTAAAGCAGCTTACATCAACCTCTGCAGAAGGCTCTGTGAACGGGAAGTGGTGAGGTCTGAATTTAACCTTTGTATCTTCGCCGAAGAGCTCTTTTGCGAACTCGGCAAGTGTACCCTTAAGGTCTGCGAAAGTAATATTCTTGTCAATAACAAGTCCTTCAATCTGATGGAATGAAGGTGAGTGTGTGGCATCAACCTCGTCTGAACGGAATACTCTTCCGGGAGCTATCATTCTGATGGGAAGTTTGCCCTTCTCCATCTCGTGAACCTGTACGGATGATGTCTGTGTACGAAGAAGAATGTCTCCGTTGATATAAAATGTATCCTGCTCATCCTTTGCAGGGTGATCTGCAGGGATGTTAAGTGCTTCGAATACATAGTAGTCCTTATCGATTTCGGGTCCTTCAACAACCTCGTAACCCATACCTACAAAAATTCTCTCAACCTCTTCAAGAGCAAGGGTATTGGGGTGCTTGTGGCCTACAAGATTCTTCTTGGCAGGAAGTGTTACATCGATAACCTCTGCCTTCATCTTGGCCTCTCTTGCTGCTGATTCCATCTTCTTGATTGCAGCTTCAAGCTTTTCTTCTATCTCGGCTCTTGCCTCGTTGACCATCTGACCAACCTTGGGTCTGTCCTCAGGTGCAACGTCTTTCATAGATTTAAGTACGTCAGTAAGCTCACCCTTCTTACCAAGAATCATTACACGAACGTCGTTTAACTTATCAAGTGAATCGCTCTCGGTAATCTGCTGTAATGCTTTTGCTTTGATTTGTTCCAGCTTTTCCTTCATGATATCCTCCTAATGTTTTGGAAAAAAAATAATCCCTCATCGCTATAAACGATGAGGGACGAATTATGTTCAAGTTAATCCGCGGTACCACCCACATTCATGATAAAAATCATGCTCTTCATTTTGACTTAACGCGTCAGACGTTCATGACTACTTGATTCACCATGACAGCTCCGGTGTGAAATTTCACATTTCATAGGTTGCCGCGAAGCCTTCCAGCCGATGAGCTTCACTCTCTTATGGACCTATGATGCTACTTTGCACCATCAATGCCTTTCTTTATTACTTAGCCATTCTAAGCGCAAATGCCCAAATTGTCAAGACTAATCCAATCTGTGTTATCAGCCGAGTCCGACATCCAATGCCATCATTAGCATAAAACCTGTTGCGAAGCAAACGGTACCCGTGTTTGAGTGCGTAGTTTCGATAATCTCAGGAATCAGTTCCTCAACCACAACATAAATCATTGCTCCTGCGGCAAAGCTTAAAAGGTAAGGCATAATAGGAAGGAAAATTCCCGATGCAGCCACCATAAGCAGCGCTCCGATAGGCTCTACTATTCCTGATAAGGTTCCGTAAAGGAAAGTCTTCCACTTGGGAAGTCCTTCGGATAAAAGAGGCATTGAAACAATTGCTCCTTCGGGGAAGTTCTGAATTGCAATACCTATTGCCAAAGCCAGGGCTCCCATAAATGAAATCTTTTCATTTCCGTGAAGCCATCCGATACAGATGATTCCCACAGCCATTCCCTCGGGAAGGTTATGAAGCGTAACCGCAAAAATAAGCTTTGTGGTTCTCTTAAGTCCGCTTTTTATTCCCTCTTCCGAACTGTCCAGATGAGCATGAGGAACAACAAGATCCAAAAACAAAATGAAAAACATTCCAAGTCCAAATCCGATTACTGCAGGTATAAACTTAAGTTTGCCCATGTCAGACGACATGTCCAAAGAAGGAATGATAAGACTAAAGAACGATGCCGCTACCATTACCCCCGCAGCAAAACCTGCAAAAGCGCTTCGGAGTCTTGCACCGATATTGTCTTTGAAAAAGTAGACGCAAGCAGCCCCAAGGCTTGTACCCATAAAGGGAATGATTATTACTTGCCAAATACTAGCCATTTGTAAATACTCCGTTTCAATATATATATTTCTTAGTAGCCCATTTCTTTAAGCGAAGAAACAAGGCCGACATAAAATTCTCTTACATCAAAGTCTTTAATATTCTGCCTGTTAAGGTCAATCATATCACCATGGGAGATGCCTCGTTTGCCCTTAGGCTCAAGCATTGTGAACTTCTCTCCCCATGGAAAAGATTTTTCACCAACAAGACCGTCATTCTTTCCATCAAAGTATTTTACAAGAAGATACGACATATTTAAAGGGAATTGTCCGCCACGCGGACTTTTCTGGTATGAACCCACAGACTGATAGTAAACTCCGGGGACATCCTTAACCTCTTCATTCATCTTCATACATGCGGAATGTGTAAGGTCGGTTACACCGGCAAGAAAATCAGGATTAATGTCGCCAAGCTTTGAAGCTCCGGCATTATAAGCCTTAGCAATGGCATTCTTCTGACTCTCGGGAATCTTATTTAAAAGATATTTCGCAAACTCACAGCCTCTGTGAGGTGTATTAATGGTTGTAAGTGATGCGACATCATCGGCTGCGCCACACTTTGCAATTGCATATCTCATATCAAGACCGCCCTTTGAATGTGCTATTACATTAACCTTTTCACATCCTGTTTCAGCCTTAATCGCTTTAATTCTGTCTGCAAGCTGCTTTGCACAATCTGCAACAGATGCCGCGGAATTGTGTTCGCCGTAAAAGATTGTGGCGCCATTTGATATAAGTTCATTTGAAATTCTACCCCAATAGTTTAAATGAGTAAAATCCCTGAAAAATATACCATGAACCATGAGCAAAGGATACTTGGTCTTACAGATCTGTTCTCCCGCCCTGGATTCATTAAGCTTTATCTTCGCTGTTTCAAACTTAACTTCATCATCAGCCGTCTTAATGATGATAAAGAGCAAAACAAGGTGAACAATGGGAACAAGTCCGAAAACCGCACCCAGTACTCTCCACTTAAGCCTTAACTGATTACAGCTTACGTAGACAAGCGCTATTCCAATCCAGAATATAACTGATTCAATAAGAATCAAAACTACAATCTTAACTATAAATCTTACAGGTGATGCAGAATAACCTGAAAAACCAAACGGTGATTTAAAAAGATCATAAGCATAGTAACAGATTAATAATGGAGATGTTATAAGAAAAAGTTTAAGCAGAACACTTCCTGCTTTACACATTTTTAGGCGCTTCATTTTGTTTCTTCTCCGATTCCTTATAATCTTTGATATGAATACATGTAAGTGTCAAAAAGACACCGAGAGCCAATGCAAGTGCTCCTGTAATCACATATCCCATTTATATTCCTCCTTGAGAATTATTCTTAGCACAAATGTTATTTTATCACATTGACGTTTCTATGTTACTTAATATTTTAGATTTTCTCTTTTTTAAATGTGATGTATTATAAGAAAAAGGAGGTTACATAAATGGCACAGTTATCAAAGAAGAAACCCGATAAACCCCTTAAAGATGTACATCCTGCAAACCATATGCCCGCCACATATCAGAAATACCATCTTGTTCCCTTCGACCATGTGGACGGCTATGATATTCGCCCCGGTTTTTATGATATAAACGGAGCCACCGCAATTCCCGGCGGTGTAAATTTCACGGTTCATACAACAGGTGGCACTGCTGTCGAACTTCTGCTCTATCATCGTGGCGAATCAGAGGACAAACCTTTTGCAGTGATACCTTTTCCTCCCCATTACCGAATCGGTAACGTATTCTCAATGATTGTATTCGGTCTCAATATCTATGATTTCGAATACGCATATCATGTTGACGGTCCTTACGAGCCTTCAAAAGGACTGATTTTCGATAAAACAATCCCCTTATTGGATCCATATGCAAAAGCCGTTGTCGGCCAGAGTGTCTGGGGCGAAAAAGGCCCTGTAGGCAGTTTTTATCGTGCAAGGGTCGTAAAGGACGATTTTGACTGGAAAGATTTTGCAGATCCCTGCTTACCCATATCTGATTTGATTATTTATGAAATGCATGTCCGCGGCTTTACCAAGGACAAATCCTCAGGCGTAGAGTTTCCCGGAACCTTTGACGGTATCCGCGAGAAAATCCCATACTTAAAGGAACTTGGCATCAATGCGGTTGAACTGATGCCCATATTTGAATTTGATGAAACTCTTGATACTCGTGAATACAACGGGCATAAGCTTTGCAACTACTGGGGTTATTCCACCACATGTTTCTTTGCGCCCAACACAAGTTACGCCGCACACGTAGAGTATAACCGTGAAGGTAACGAATTTAAACAGCTTGTAAGTGAACTGAACAACAACGGCATTGAAGTAATTCTTGATGTTGTGTTTAACCATACTTCCGAAGGCAATGAGCATGGCCCCGTAATCTCCTTTAAGGGCTTTGACAACCAGCTTTACTATATGCTCACACCCGAAGGGTTCTATTACAATTTCAGCGGATGCGGAAACACAATGAACTGCAGTAATCCTGTTGTGCAGCAGCTGATTCTTGAATGTTTAAGATACTGGGTAATCACTTATCGAGTTGACGGATTCAGATTCGATCTCGCTTCTATTCTTGGTCGTGACGACGACGGTTCACCCATGGCCAATCCGCCTTTAATGCAGGCCCTTGCCTACGACCCCATTCTTGGTAATGTTAAGCTTATCGCTGAAGCCTGGGATGCCGGCGGACTGTATCAGGTTGGCACATTTGCCACTTGGAATGACCGTTGGGCCGAATGGAACGGAAAATACCGTGATGATATCAGGAAGTTCTTAAA
>JAGACI010000174.1 GCA_017614185.1 Lachnospiraceae bacterium
CTTAAGAGTTATCGCACCTGAGCTTCCTTTTGAGATTAACTGCGTTGAGCTTTCGGGCGATGGAGGAGAATTTGATTTTGACGGCCTTAAGGTTAAGGCATTTAAGGTTAATCATAACGTTGTCTGCTACGGCTATACGTTAAGCCTTGACAGACAGGGCAAATTCAATGTTGAGAAGGCTAATGCGCTAAACATTGAGAAGAAGTACTGGAACAGGCTTCAAAAGGGTGAAGAGATTGAGATAGACGGCAAACTCTTCACACCGGATATGGTTTTGGGACCTGACAGAAAGGGAATTAAATTAACCTACTGTACGGACACGAGACCTACAGGAAGCATCCTTGAGAATGCGAAGGAGTCAGATCTTTTTATATGCGAAGGCATGTACGGAGAACCTGACAAGCTTGACAAGGCCAAAGAGAACAAGCACATGACAATGTACGAGGCCGCCAAGATTGCCAAGGATGCAAACGTTAAGGAGATGTGGCTTACACACTACAGCCCATCACTTAATCACCCGGAGGAATACTCCAAGGAAGTAAAAAAGATTTTCCCCGCCACGGTTGTTGCCAAGGACGGAAGAACTATAGAATTAAGATTCGACGAGGAATGAGATGAAAAGGTTTAAGGGCACAAAAGGGATAATAATCCTCATAGTGTTGATAGCCTTGATGGTCGGTTACTATTTTTACTTAAGTAACAAAACCGGAAAGGAGGCATCAGAGGCAGACAAAGAAATGTCTGCTGTTGATACTGTGCTCTTAAGGGACCTTTCTGTGAACTATCCGCCTACGGTCAAAGAGGTTGTGAAGTACTACGGCGACGTTTTGCTTTGCATGTACAGCGGAGATTGTTCCGATGCGGATCTGGACAGACTTGCCAAACAGATGTTAAATCTGTATGATGATGATTTGGTTGCCAACAATCCCTGGAACGAATATATTTTAAGACTCAGGGAAGATGTGCATGATTACAACGAAAACGAGAGAACGATTTCAAGCTATATTCCCGCAGGAAGTTCGAGTGTAGACTACTTTACCGTCAACTCTTCGGACTGGGCAAGGATTCAATGTACCTTCTACCGCAAGGAGAAGGCAAGCAGCGAAGCGGTGAGCGAGATTTTCCTTTTAAGGAAGGATGATTCCGGCAAGTGGAAAATCTTCGGATGGGATTTGGCTTCGAATGTCAGCGTAGATAAAGCAGAGGAATAAACAATTGGAAACCGGTAATAATAAGGAAGAGGTTCTGATTCTCGCAATAGAAAGCTCCTGCGATGAGACGGCTGCGGCTGTTATCAGAAACGGAAGAGAAGTATTAAGTAACATCATCTTTTCACAGATTGATTTACATACTCTCTACGGCGGAGTTGTTCCCGAGATTGCCTCACGTAAACATATCGAGAAAATAAATCAGGTTATCGAGCAGGCTTTAAAGGAAGCCAAAGTAACCCTTGATGATATAACCGCCATTGCGGTAACTTATGGCCCCGGCTTGGTTGGGGCTTTGCTTGTGGGCGTATCCACAGCCAAGGCCATAGCTTTTGCAACGGGCAAACCTTTGGTGGGAGTACACCACATCGAGGGTCATATTTGTGCCAACTATATCGAGAATAAAGAGCTTGAGCCTCCTTTCGGATGCCTTGTCGTATCGGGCGGCCATTCACACCTTGTCAAGGTTAAGGATTACGGTGAGTATGAGATAATCGGAAGAACAAGGGATGACGCAGCGGGAGAAGCTTTTGATAAGGTTGCAAGGGCAATCGGACTCGGATATCCGGGCGGTCCCAAGATTGATAAGGTTTCAAAAGAGGGAAATCCCGAGGCAATTCATTTCCCCAGAGCCAAGGTTGATGAGAATGTATACGACTTCAGCTTCAGCGGCCTTAAATCAGCTGTACTTAACTACTTAAACCAGTGCGAGATGAAAAACATCCCTATCGTTGTAGAAGATGTTGCGGCTTCATTCCAGAAGTCGGTTGTCGATGTCTTGGTCGAGCACTCAATGGATGCGATAAAAGAGTTTGGCTTTAAGAAATTTGCGATTGCCGGCGGCGTTGCCTCAAACAGCGGACTTCGTAAGGCTTTTGAGGAAGAATGCGCCAAGAGAAAAATAGAGTTTTATCATCCATCCCCCATCTTTTGTACAGACAACGCAGCAATGATTGGTGTTGCGGGTTATTACGAGTACATTAAGGGAGTAAGAAGCGGAATGGATTTAAATGCCGTTCCCAACCTAAAACTTGGAGAGAGATAATGAGTAAGACTGTGGCTATTGTTTTGTCCGCGGGCAAAGGCAGGCGGATGAATTCGGACACACCGAAACAGTATATGAACGTTGCTCATAAGCCGGTACTGTACTATTCAGTATCGGCCTTTCAATCCTCATACGTAGATGAGATAGTAATTGTCTGCGGTGAGGGCGATGAGAAATATATTAAGGAAGAGATTGTCGATAAGTATTCTCTTTCGAAAGTCACAAAGATTGTCACCGGTGGAGCGGAAAGATATCACTCTGTCTACAAAGGACTTGAGGCGGCAAATGGTGACTATGTTCTTATTCACGACGGAGCACGTCCCCTTATAACTAAGGAAGTAATAGACAGAATCAGGCAGACTTTGGAGAGCGAAGGCGGATGCGTTGCAGCGGTGCCTGTAACCGACACAATAAAAATTGTTGATCCCGAGGGTAAAGTTATCAGTACTCCTGACCGAAAAACTCTTTGGGCAATGCAGACCCCCCAGGCATTCCCTTACGAAGAAATCAAAACTGCCTACCGGATGCTTATTAATAAAGAGGAAGAAACTCTTAAAAAGGGCATCAACATCACCGACGACGCAATGGTAGCCGAGTACTTTGGAGGCCATGACGTCAAGGTGGTAATGGGGGATTATAACAACATTAAGATTACAACTCTTAAGGACTTGGATTTCGCTGAAAGTATCCTCAGTAAAATTTAAGAGAAAAACCTTAAAAGAAATGAAAAAAGATGTTGACATCAATATACTCCTTTGATAGAATAAATTTTGCGCTGATTTGAGACGCGCGCGTATGGAGAGGTATCGAAGTGGTCATAACGAGGCGGTCTTGAAAACCGTTTGTCCGCAAGGGCGCGTGGGTTCGAATCCCACCCTCTCCGTTGGAGTTTTCTCCACGGGAATTGAATACTTTTAAGTGATTCAACTTACTATGGAGAAGTACCCAAGAGGTTGAAGGGACACCCCTGGAAAGGGTGCAGGTCGTTAATAGCGGCGCGAGGGTTCAAATCCCTCCTTCTCCGTTGGTGGTTTTCCACCGAATCTGATCTTTGACAAATGAACAACAATGCAACCCTGAAACAATTCCAGACAATTGTTCAGAGAACAAAAACCTTTAATTAGTAAATTAACGGGAAAAGATAGCCAGACTATCTTGAC
>JAGACI010000023.1 GCA_017614185.1 Lachnospiraceae bacterium
GATGAAGATGTTCATGCATTATACATGGATATCGATTCCGAGATCGTTGGTAAGAACTTCCTTTACATGTTAACAGAAGATAAGTACGCTACATGGCTTAAAGAAGCATTCGATGCTCTTCCTGCAGACAAGCAGGCATACTTCCAGCCCACAATCGACGAGATGGCTACAGACGCAGCTGATCTTGGTCTTGGTGAGAACGGCAAATACGCTCTTGCATGGATTAAACTTTGGGTTGAGAGCTACAACGCTCAGACAGATGATGGTCCTATCTGTAACACACTTGTTACCAACTCTGCAACAGACCAGGCAGGCTTACTTGTTTATTCAAAGCTTCGTTCTGTAGAAGAGTCTGATTCCGTATCAGTTAACAACATCAAGGTTGCTGCATACCAGGATGGTTACAAGGGTATCGGCGGATATGGTTACTGCCATTACTTATTCGTAACAGACAACTCACCTTTGCCTTGGACAGCATGTGCATTCATCGCTTACATGACATGTACAGAAGACGGTTTCTCTGCATGGGGTAAGGACATGGGCGGATACTCATCCAATCCTAAGGTTGCAGAAGCAACAGAAGCTACATACAACCACTCAAAGGGTGGCTGCGATGAGAGCGGAAACGTAGTTTACGAGTGCAAGAACGACAGAGGATATGACTGGTGGACAACAACCGGTGAACTCGTATTAGAGGATCCTGAGTACTGCGCATCTGTTTCCTTCACAGTAGGTAGCTGGATTGAGATGCTTACAAAGTATTCAGCAGAATAATTTAGAAACAACTTGAATTAACAACTAAGATAGCTTCAAAGGCGGTCAAACGCCTTTGAAGCCTTTTAAGGAGATTTTTATGGGCGACACAGCAAGAACAGCGAGTGCGACTTCAAAGAATTCCACAGCCGTTTTCTTAAATAAGCTTAAAACTTATTTCATGAAGCCGCAGAATGTCATCCTGTTATTGTTCGGTATTGTTTTAACCTTCACAACGGTGGCACCCATCGTTGCTATCGTACAGGATACATTCAAAATCCACGTAGGAACGATAGATGCCTTCCTTACAAAGAAGAATGAAGGATTTTCCATCGTTAACTACACGGACTTGTTTACAAGCAAGCTGGCCAAAACCAATCTTTGGACACCTTTGGTGAATACAGTCCTTCTGGCAGTTTTCACCTGCCTGATTTCAATTCTTTTCGGTGGTATCTTTGCATTCCTTGTAACAAGAACCAACCTGAAGTTTAAAAAGTACTTAAGCTCAATATTCATTTTTCCTTACATCATGCCCCAGTGGACATTGGCGGTAGTTTGGCAGAACCTCTTTAACTCAAATGAGGTAACGGGAACATCAAACGGACTTCTTGCTTCACTTTTTAACTTGAGAGCTCCGATCTGGTGGTGCCAGGGACTTCTTCCCTGCGCTATCGTTCTTGGCCTTCACTACGCACCCTTTGCCTACATCATGATAGGCGGCATTTTCAGAAACATGGATGCAAACCTTGAGGAAGCAGCAACCATTCTTGATACTCCCAAGTGGAAGATCATGACAAGAGTTACCCTTCCCATGGTTAAGCCGGCAATCCTTTCCACAATCCTTCTCGTTTTCGGAAGCGCAATGGGAAGTTACCCGGTTCCTCACTACCTTGGACTTACAACACTTTCAACAAAGTATGTTTCGATGAACTCCAAGTACACAGGTGAGGCAAGTATTCTTGCAATCATAATGATGATTTTCGGAATCCTTATCCTCGGTCTTAACCAGATGAGCTTAAAGAGCAGAAAATCATATACAACCGTTACAGGTAAGTCAGGACAGATCAGCAAGATCAATCTTGGCAAGGTTGGCAAATATCTGATAGCGATTATCTTTATCGTAGTTACATTCTTCACATCGATATTCCCTATCGTTTCATTTGCCTTTGAGACCTTCTTACCTAACCCCGGTGACTACAGTTTCCTCTACACCGGAAATATTGCAAACCTTACCACCAAGTGGTGGGTAACAAGAGGCAATGCGGCAGCATCCCTTTACGGTCAGGCCGGAATCCTCTTTAATGACATGATAAGAAAAGCACTCGGCGGAACCTTAAAGGTTGCAGTTGCCTGTGCTCTTATCGCCGGAACAATAGGTACCCTTATCGGATATGCAGTATCCAAGAACAGAAGAAGCAAGTGGGCCAACTACGTTAACAACATGGCTTTCCTTCCTTACCTTATGCCTTCACTGGCAGTCGGTGCAGCATTCTTCGTTCTCTTCTCAAACGAGAAGGTAAACCTTTTCAACACATACACACTGCTTATAATCGCAGGTGTTATTAAATACATTCCTTTCGCAAGCAGAAGTGCACTTAACTCAATGCTTCAGCTTTCGGGAGAAATCGAAGAGGCAGCGATTATTCAGGATATCCCCTGGATTAAGAGAATGTTCAAGATTATCATTCCCATCCAGAAATCCTCAATCATCAGCGGATATCTGCTTCCTTTCATGACATGTCTTAGAGAACTGTCACTGTTCCTCTTACTTTGTACTCAGGGCTTTATCTTATCAACAACCCTTGATTACTTTGATGAGATGGGATTGTACGCATTCTCAAGTGCCATCAACCTGATACTGATTGTACTTATTCTCGTATTTAACACAGCAATCAATAAGATTACGGGCGCAAGCCTTGATGAAGGAATTGGAGGTAACTAATCGTGCCGGAAATTAAACTTACAAATGTGACAAAACGTTGGGGAAAATTCTACGCGGTAGATAACCTTAACTTAGATATTGAAGATAACGCTTTTATAACCCTTTTGGGACCCTCCGGATGTGGTAAGACAACGACACTTCGTATGATCGCAGGTCTTGAGACACCCACAAGCGGACAGATTAAAATCGGTGACAGAGTAGTTTATGATTCGGATGCCGGAATCAACATTCCTCCCAACAAGAGAAAAGTCGGATTCCTGTTCCAGAACTACGCTCTCTGGCCCAACATGACAGTTTACCAGAATATTGCATTCGGCCTTAACAACATCAAAGAAGAGATGGCTGTAAAGGACCTTGAGGCTCAGAAGATTACTGCTCAGATAGCAGCTTTGAAGAATCCCAAGGAAATGTTCAAGTTAATTGATGAGTGCAAGGACAAGACAGGAAAGATTGAAACAGGAAAGGTTTATCTTAAGTTTATCGATTCCTACACACTTTCCATGTTTGGCGCAAAAGAGCTTTATGGCTTTAACCTTAAAGACGCAGAAGCCTGCGAAGCAAAGAGAAAACAGCTTGAATCACAGCTTGCAATCATCTCAAAGAACCACGCCGAGAAGAACGAGACCTTGAATGAGAACTTTGAAGTCCTTAAGAACGGTCAGGTGGTTAAGGAAGTCAGAAAGCTTACAAAGGAAGAGATTGACCTTTCTGTAAGAAGAGTATCAAGAATCGTTAAAATCGGAATGTTCATGGACAGATATCCCGCAGAGCTTTCCGGTGGTCAGCAGCAGCGTGTGGCTATCGCACGTACACTGGCTCCCGAACCTCAGGTTCTTTTCATGGATGAGCCCCTCTCAAACCTTGATGCAAAGCTTCGTCTTGAGATGAGATACGAGCTCCAGAGACTTCATGTTGAAACCGGTTCAACTTTCGTATACGTAACACACGATCAGATGGAAGCTATGACGCTTGCCACCAAGATCTGCCTTATCAACAACGGTGTTCTTCAGCAGTACGAGGCACCCCTTGATGTATACAACAGACCTAACAACCTTTTCGTTGCAGACTTCGTAGGAAATCCTTCAATCAACTTTGTTGAGGCAAAGGGTGCCCAGGGCGAAGACGGAAGCTTCGAACTTTCCATCCTTGACGGAAAGAAGATCAAGTTCACTCCCAATGAGCCTCTTTCAATGACAGACTGGTTTGCAAAGAGAGCCGAGGCAGAAGCAGCTGCAGCCAAAGAACTTGAGGCTATTAAGGCTGACAAAAAGGCTGTTGAAAAGGGCAATAAGGATGAGGTATTCAAATACCACATCAGCCTTGTTGAAGAAGAGGATTACACCTTACAGGAAGCACCTGTTATCACAGATGAAGACTTTATACTCGGTATCAGACCTGAGTGCATCAAGATTCGCGATAACGGAGCATTCGACGGAATCATCTATGGTGCGATGCCCACAGGTATGGAATCAACCATAAAGATTGCAATCGGAAACTTCCTCTTAACTGCAGTTGACTTCGGTAACACCTTATACCAGATCAACGATGCAAAGAAGGTTGACATCGATACCAATAACATCCTTCTTTTCGACAGAAAATCAGGCAAAGCAATTTGCGCAGGTAAAGTAACAGTATAATCAAAGATAAGACAGGCACCCCAATGTGAGGTGCCTGTTTTTTATTCTCTGTTTTTCAAAACTTCCGCAGGAGTAATCTTATTTAGTTTGCCTGTTATTGCAATGCTTATTATCTGATAGATAAGCATTATCGCGGCAAAGATAAAGATGTAAATGTACCACTTATATTCCAGGTGAACACAACATGCTACGTTTGGTATAAAAACAGGAAAGATTTTATCAATAAACAGCTTTGCCAGAGGAATTCCTATAATCGCTCCTATCATTACAACCATCCTGTTACCGTCAAGGTAGAGCTTCTTTATCTCTCCTGATTTGAATCCAAAGATTTTGAAAAGAGATATACCGAAGCTTCCCCTGTCTATCATTACCGAAGTCATAAGGTACATTACAATGAAGAAGATAATGGCGGAGCAGGAGATTAACATCATAAACAAGGGCTTCATTAAATCCACGAAAATGTGGGAGGATCTTTCGGCATCAGCTTTGGAAGAAGTGGAATAGAGTCTTCCTTCTTCGACATCAAGCTTATGGTCTGACATTACCACATTGTAGTAATCATCATCTTCCCCGAAGAGTTCACGCATACTGTCAATATCCATGAACACCGTAAGGCCAACTGAGTATGGAACAATTTCTTCAATAGTAAAGGCGTAGTCCATGTCATTAGCCGTATCGGAAAGTATAATTTTATCCCCTACATCAAGGTTATATCTGGTAGTTACCGCATCTGAAGCCACAACCTTGTTTTTACCTTTAACAGGTCTGGCATTAATAAAAGGATTGTCGTCATCAATACCCATTACGGATACATCCAGAGTGTATCCGTACATTTTCTTTTTGAGAGTTTCAACATAACAGGCTTCGCCACCTTCAGGTACATCCTTGGTGGGGTATTTATATGTGTATAGATACTCGTATTTTGTATCTTCAACAGATAATCTTCCCACGCTTTCACAAAGCACATAACAGTTAAATCCCATCATGAAAACAAGGAGGCAGATTATCATTCCGGCCATTACGGTAACAGCTGTTCTTCTTTCTCTAAGAATCTGTCTTAGTCTAAACATGGGCATGAACTTCATGTTCTTAATCCTGATATCTTTGCTCTTACTTGCTTTCTGCTCGTTTCTTATAAGAGACAGGGCAGTTCTTGAAAGACTCTTGTTTATTACAAGAGTATTCACAATTAACGAAACTACAGGGGGCATTACAACCGCGTAGATAATAAGATACGGAGGTATTACCGTATCAAATTCAGGAAGGGAATAGTATGAATAGGAGTCTGCGGTCTGTAATCTGCTACCGAATCCGCTTAGGCCTATGATGGCTCCGACCAGCCCGCCCATTAGTGAAATAATGGTTGGAAGAAAGATATAATGCTTCATCAAATCTTTCTTGCGAACACCCATGGCATACATGGTTCCGATAACACTGCTCTCGTTTTGAATCTGATGTATAACGAAAACGGAAAGCACATATGCAAAAAGAATAATTATTATGATTCCTTCTAAAAGTCCGGAGGTTTTATTAATTTCGATATCGCC
>JAGACI010000175.1 GCA_017614185.1 Lachnospiraceae bacterium
GAGGACAATCCTCTTGAAGCGGATGTAATTATTATCGATGAAATGTCGATGGTTGACCTGCCGCTTTTTAAAGCGCTCTTACGTGCAATCACACCGGGAACAAGACTTATCATGGTCGGCGATGTCAACCAGCTTCCGAGTGTCGGCCCCGGTCAGATACTTCGCGACTTAATCGAGAGCAAATGCTTCCCTGTCGTAATCCTTAAAAAGATTTTCAGACAGGCCGCAGTCAGCGATATTGTGCTTAATGCCCACAAGGTAAATGAGGGTGAAAACATATCGCTTGATAATAAGAGCAAAGACTTTTTCTTTCTTGAAAGAAATGACATTAATGTCATTTATAAGCATATGATTCAGCTTGTAAGAGACAAACTTCCGGGATACGTCAATGCGACACCGTTTGAAATACAGGTGCTGACACCGATGAGAAAGGGTGCGCTTGGCGTTGAAACCTTAAACGGAATCTTACAGGAATACCTTAACCCCGCTTCGGATGACAAGAAGGAGCACAGAAGCGGAGACAGGCTCTTTAGAGAGGGCGATAAGGTAATGCAGATCAAAAACAATTACCAGCTTGAGTGGGAGGTAAGAAGCAGGTACGGAATCGCGATAGACAAAGGCCTTGGCGTATTTAACGGCGATATGGGCATAATAAAAAGAATTGATGAGTATGCTTCATGCGTTGAGGTAGAGTACGATGAAGGAAAGACGGTGACTTATCCTTTCGCGGGACTGGATGAACTGGAACTTTCATATGCGATTACGATTCACAAGTCCCAGGGAAGCGAGTATCCTGCGGTGATTCTTCCGCTTCTTTCGGGCCCTAAGATGCTTTTTAACAGAAACCTTTTATATACAGCAATCACCAGAGCAAAGAACTGCGTGACGATACTCGGAAGCAGCGAGACGGTACGCACAATGATAGCAAACGAAACCGAAAACAAGAGATTTACGGCCTTGAAGGACAGAATTAGGGAGGTAGTCGATGGTTGAGGAAGTAATGGTCGAGGTTGCCGATGTGGTATTGGGGTTATTGATTGATTTGGTATATCCGAGAAGGTGCCCTGTGTGCGATAAGGTACTTCGCCCCGGCGCGCTAATTCATAGGGATTGCGAGCCAAAGCTTAAGCCCGTTACGGACAAATACTGTATGAAGTGCGGCCGTTTCATGGGAGATGACGAGAACGAATACTGCTATGACTGCCGAGAGAGAGAGCACAACTTTGACAAGGGCCGTACTGTGTTTGAATACCAGGACGTAGCCAAGGCGATATATAAGTTTAAGTATTCCGGAAGACGGGAATATGCGGAATATTTTGGAAAAAAAGCGGCAGAAATTCTTAAGAATGAATTAAAAGAGTGGGATGCCGATGCCATAATTCCTGTCCCGATTCATAAAAACAGGATGAGAAGCCGCGGGTACAATCAAGCCTATGAGTTCGCGAAAACACTGGGAAAATACGCCGGAATACGAGTTGACAACAAACTCATAAAACGAATTGAAGACACCAAACCGCTTAAGTTTTTGAACCCTGCAGAGCGCCAAAATAATTTGAAAAAGGCTTTCAAAATAGGCGGAAATGATGTAAAATTAAGTAAAATTATAGTAGTCGACGATATTTACACGACAGGATCTACAATTGACACCGTGGCTCGGGTATTAAAGGAGAACGGTGTTAGAAGTGTCTATTTTGTTACTTTAACCGCCGGTAAGGGGCTATAGCTCATTTATCGTATAAATCATTGGAGGTGGCTCTATGGATGTTAGAAACTGTAGGAAATGTGGTAGAATATTCAACTATGTAATGGGACCCATTATGTGCCCCGCATGTGTTGAAGCACAGGAAGCAAAGTTCCAGACCGTCAAGACTTACATCAGGGAGAATCCCGGAGTAGGCGTTCCTGAGGTTGCAAGGGAATGTGAAGTTGAGACAAGCCAGATTTATCAGTGGCTTCGTGAGGAACGTTTGCAGCTCGGAGAAGGCTCTGTTATTTCTCTTGAGTGTGAGAACTGTGGAGCATCCATCACCAGCGGACGTCTTTGTGACAAGTGTAAGAGAGAAATGGTCAACGGCATGAGAAATGCAAGCAGAGTTGAGAAACCTGTTGAGCAGCCCAAAATCAAGGTCGAAGACGGAAAGAACAAGATGAGATTCCTGTAGTATAGGAAAGGTTTTATTGGTTACATGATAAATGAAGAACGCGTCATCCTGATGACGAGAATGGCATCATATGAAGCCGGCGAAGGAAAAAAGAACATTAAAATCGGTGATTATTTCCGCGCGGATTATCTGTCCAAGCAGTTATTGAAATCGCTGGTTTTTTCCACAATTTCATTCGTGCTCGGCTTGGCTTTGTATGTTTTCTACTCATTTGAGAATCTGCTTGAGAACGTATATAAGTTAGATCTTCTCGCAGAAGGAAAAAAGCTGTTGACAGGCTATATTGCGCTTGTGGTTGCGTATGGGCTTATCACCTATATTGTCTATGCATTTCGTTACCGTAATGCCAGAAAGAACCTCAAGACATATTATGGAAACCTCAAGAAGCTTTCCAACATGTATCAAGAGGAGAATCAGTAGGGGTTACGAATTAACGAAAGGGTTTTAACAGGATGACGGCATTATTGGAATTCAAAGAATATTTAAAGCGTTTTTACAGCAAGTATGAGGTGTATGTAACACCCATCTTTAAAACTATACTTGCACTTATTATGCTTGCCATGATTAATGGCAGCATCGGCTTCATGTCGAGACTTACAAATTTCGCATTGGTGCTCATCGTTGCACTTATGTGTTCATTCCTTCCCACGGGATTCATGGTTGTATTCGGTGCTTTGTTTATCATCGGACATCTTTATGCACTCGGCTGGGAAGTCGCAGCAGTTGCACTCTGCATTTTCTTGGTGATGTTTCTTCTTTACTTCACATTCAGCCCCAAGGATGCTTTGGTAGTGGTTCTTCTGCCCATATTTTTCGCATTAAAAATTCCCTACGTTGTTCCGATTGCGGTGGGTCTTCTTTTGACACCTGCTTCAATTGCGAGCGTAGCGTGCGGAACCGTTGCTTACTTTGTGGTTTCGATTGTCAAAGAAAATTCGACAAGTTTAGGATCAATGGAGGCTGCTGAGGCCACCGCGAGAGTAAGACTTGTAATCGACAACCTTCTTAACAACAAGACAATGATTGTTACGGTAGCTGCTTTTGCTGTGACGGTAATCGTTGTTTATGCGATAAGAAGACTTGCAATCAACAGATCATGGACAATCGCTTCAATCGCCGGAGGAATTGTGAACGCAGTAGTTCTTCTTGTCGGTGATTTGGCGGCAGACACCAACATTTCAATTGTCGGTGTACTTCTCGGAACCATCGTATCCGTACTTCTTGCAAAGGTACTTGAGTTCTTTGCATTTAACCTTGATTACAGCAGAACCGAGAAGGTTCAGTTTGAGGACGACGAATATTACTATTATGTGAAGGCGGTACCGAAGATTACGGTTTCCACTCCTTCAAGAACAGTTAAGAGAATTAACACAAGACATAACTCCGGCGGAAGAAGAGCCGTAAGGGAGGAAGATTACTATCCCGAAGAGGAGAATTACGATTACTTCGGAGAGAACGAGGTGGAGGATTACGAAGAATCCGATCCTCGATAATTAATACACACAGGATGTGAGTATAATACATGGAACAATTAGCCGGTCAGGTAACAGAATTTATCGGTAGCATCCGTTTACCTCTTTCCTTTGAGATAACGGATATAGTGGAGATGCTTATTATCTCCTACTTGGTCTACCACATTATGATTTGGATCAAGAATACCAGGGCTTGGATTCTTATGAAGGGCCTTGCTGTGATTCTTGCGTTCATGTTGCTTGCGGTTGTCTTCAACATGCAGACTATCCTTTGGATTGTCCGTAATGTCCTGGGCTTTGCAATCACTGCGCTGATCGTTGTTTTACAGCCTGAGCTTCGTAAAGCTCTCGAGGAACTTGGAAGGAAAAACCTTCTAAGTTCTGTCTTCCTCTTCGATTCAAGCAGAAGAGATTCCGGAATAACCACAGACAAAACAATCACCGAGATAGTTAAGGCTTGTATGGAAATGGCGAGAGCCAAGACCGGAGCCTTGATTGTCATTGAAGGTGAGCAGAAATTAAAAGAGTTTGAAAGTACGGGAATCGACCTGGATGCTGTAGTATCCAGCCAGCTTCTCATTAATATTTTTGAGCACAACACACCGTTACATGACGGTGCCATCGTTATAAGCGGCAACCGCGTAACCTCTGCTACATGTTATCTTCCTTTGTCCGACAACAAGGAACTTAGCAAAGACCTTGGAACCAGACACAGAGCAGGCGTAGGTGTGTCCGAAGTGACAGACTCTCTTACCATTATTGTTTCCGAGGAGACAGGTAAGGTCAGCGTTGCCCTGGAAGGCAATCTTGAGAGAAGTCTTAATGCGGAGACTCTTACCGAGAGACTTCGTACATTCTGCCATCAGAACGTAGAAGAAATTGAAAAGAAGCGCTTTAAGTGGCCGGGAAGGAGCAGACATGAAAAAGAAGCTGACAAATAATCTTGGCCTTAAAATCTTATCGCTCCTTATCGCAGTAGGTCTTTGGCTTGTTGTAATCAACATCGAAGACCCTGTAAGCAGCCAGAGCTTTTCAAACATTCCCGTTACATTTCAGAATGCGGATGTTCTGACAGAGCAGGGACTTGTTTATGAAGTGCAGGAAGGCACCGGAGTAATCAGGAATATTACGGTCTACGGACCAAGATCTGTTGTTGAGCAGCTATCGTCTTCCGATGTGGTTGCAACCGCAGATTTTGACAACCTGACGGCAGCCAACACTGTACCCATTGATTTTAACGTCACCAGATTTACAGATAAGATTACAAAGATTAAGGGAAGCATAAATACCGCAAAGCTTTCCATCGAAAAAGAGAAAACTATAAGACTCGTTCTAAAAGTCAGTGCTGTGGGCGATGTGGCGGAAGGATATCTCCTTGGCAACATGACTCCCGACCAGAACCAGATTATCATTACCGGAGCTGAGTCTGTAGTAAACAGAATAAGCAAGGCAGTGGCAGAGGTTGATGTAACCGATGCAACAGCCAATATCGCAACATATGCCGATGTAATGCTTCTTGATTCGGAGGGCAATCCTGTTTCATCCGATTCACTGACACAGAAGGTTACTTCGGTTCGCGTAAGCGTAGAAGTTTTGACCACGAAGAGAGTACCTCTTTCATTTAACACTTCGGGCTCACCTGCTGAAGGATATGCGGTCGGAGGAACCATCGAGAGTAATCCTTCTCTTGTAACGGTAGCCGGAACACAGTCTGCACTTAACAGTCTGTCACGTATTGAGATTCCTGCCGAGGAAATCAACATTACGGGACAGAGGAATGACATGAACATCTCTGTCGA
>JAGACI010000176.1 GCA_017614185.1 Lachnospiraceae bacterium
AGACGCTCTTAATGAACATATGGAGCGTTACACAAAGTTATCGGATGCTTTTGACATTGCAGGCGGTTATAAATACAGGTCTGAAATTATCGGTGTATTACTTGGGCTTGGCTTTGAAAAAAGCGAGTTTGATAAGAATATAAACACCTTATCCGGCGGTCAGAAGACAAGAGTAGCTTTAGGTAAACTTCTTTTATCGAATCCCGACCTTATTATCCTCGATGAGCCCACCAACCACCTTGATATGAACTCCATATCATGGCTTGAGACATACCTTTTAAACTATAACGGTGCCGTTTTGGTGGTATCCCATGACCGATATTTCCTCGATAAGATAGCCACCAAGGTTGTAGAACTTGATGCGACGGTTGCAACTGTATTTAAGGGAAATTACTCTGATTACGCCGTTAAAAAAGAGGCATTAAGAGCAGAGAGACTTAACGCATATCTTAATCAGCAAAGAGAAATCGCTCATCAGGAAGCTGTAATCGAAAAGCTGCGTTCATTTAACAGAGAGAAATCAATAAAGAGAGCGGAAAGCAGAGTTAAAGCATTAAATAAGATTGAGAGACTTGAAAAACCTACCGAAATTGACGCCGATATGAAACTTGCCTTAATTCCAAGAGTCCTAAGCGGAAACGATGTATTAAGCGTAAGAGGCATCTCAAAGAGCTTTGGCGAGAACACTTTGTTTGAAGACTTAAGCTTTGAGATTAAGCGCGGAGAACACGTCGCATTAATTGGAGATAACGGAACTGGCAAGACAACAATTCTTAAGATAATTAACGAACTTACCGAGGCTGATTCGGGTAAGATTGTGCTTGGAAGTAACGTTGAAGTCGGTTACTATGATCAGGAGCATCATGTGCTTCATGATGATTCGACGCTTTTTGAAGAGATTTCAAATGAGTATCCCTGGCTTAACAATACGGAAATAAGGAATACCCTCGCAGCATTTCTTTTTACGGGAGATGACGTATTTAAGAGAATCAAGGAGATTTCCGGCGGTGAGAAGGGAAGAGTTTCACTTGCAAAGCTCATGCTATCCAATTCCAACTTCCTTATCCTCGATGAGCCGACTAACCACCTTGATATTCAGTCAAAAGAAATATTAGAGGACGCTTTAAACGATTACTTAGGAACCGTTCTTTATGTTTCGCATGACCGTTACTTTATAAACAGAACTGCAGACAGGATAATCGAGCTTTCGGGTAAGAAACTTAATGAGTACCTCGGTAATTACGATTATTACCTCGAGAAAAAGGCAGAAAACAATGCACCTGCAGAATCAGTGAGCGTTGTTTCTTCACCAAGTGATTCTTCTTCAAGCGGTAAACAGGATTACCAGGCTATGAAAGCTGAGGCCGCAAGAAAGAGAAAACTCGAAAACGACCTCAAAAAATGCGAGGAAAAGATAGCGAAGCTAGAGGAAGAAAAGAAGGTTTTAGAAGATAAAGTCAATGACCCTTCAGTCGCTACTAACTCTGTAAAATTACAGGAAGTAGTCGGCAGTATAAATGAGATTTCCGATAAATTGGAAATTCTTTACGAAGAGTGGGAAAATCTCGCTTCCGCAGATTGACAAGTTTTTAACATCACCGTATAATTTATATTGTTGATACTAAAAACAGGAGGGATAAGCTGTGGAGGAAAAAGAGATTTCACAGGCCGTCATCGGACGCCTCCCCAGATATTTCAGATATTTGGGAGAACTGCGCGATAAAGGGGTTGAACGCATATCTTCACAGGAATTATCCAAGCTGATGAAGGTTACAGCCAGCCAAATCAGGCAGGATTTTAATAACTTTGGGGGCTTTGGTCAGCAGGGATATGGTTACAATGTTAACTATCTTTACGATGAAATCGGAAAGATTCTCGGACTGGACCAGGCTCACCACCTTATCATCATCGGTAGCGGTAATTTGGGTCAGGCAATAGCCAATTACATGAACTTTGAGCGCAGAGGCTTTATTTTCAAGGGTATCTTTGATAATAACCCCAAGCTTGCGGGCAAGGTAGTAAGGGGCTTAGAGATTCAGCCTATGGAGAAAATGGAGGCATTTATCAAGGATAATGACATTGATATTGCCGTATTAACAATACCCAAAACTGCAGCCGTTGGAGTTGCTGAAGTACTTGTGAAGAACGGAATTAAGGCTATTTGGAACTTCGCTCATTGCGACCTCAATGTCGGAGACGATGTTGTTGTCGAGAATGTTCACCTTACAGACAGCCTTCTTAAACTATCCTATAATTTCAACTGTAAAAACAAGGGTACCAATTAAACTACAGGGGTGATGGCGTGGCTAAGAGTGAATCAGCTTTTAAAAACGCACTGCTCGGCAAGAAACTTCCGATTCTGACACTTGATAATAAGTGGCACAGACTTTTTACTCAGGCTGAGCAAAACGAACAAATAAATAAACTTGCCGATAAGCTTAATGAGCTTTTGATGAGACAGGGTAAGCTTAACACCGAGAGTAAGGAACTTAAGGTTATTAAGAAGCGTCTCTTGGATGAGATTGTATCCAATCAGTCAGATATGTCGGGTAATCCCGATAAGAAAGCTCAGAAGAAGCTTGATGAGAACAAGAGACTTATTGATGAGGCAAATGAAAAGCTTGAAGAATATGCCGATGAGCTTAGATTTTTGCCATCTGAGATAGATAAGGTCAATTATGATTTGATGCTTGCCACCATGGATGCCTGCTATGATTACCTTAGCGACAATGCGAAGGAAGTCAAGGATATAGATGCGTGGATAAGCGCAATGAGAATTGAACTCAAAAAGAATATAATCAAGAAGCAGGCAAAGGAAGCCAAGAATAAGGAGATGTATTCTTACATGCACGATATTTTCGGAGCTTCCGTAATCGAGCTTTTTGACATGAAGTATGATTTGTAATTAAAGGCTCTTTTTCCCGTGGGAGGAAGAGCTTAAATTATGAGGTAAACATATGAGTACCGACATGAGAGTTTATGCCAAAGTTGATTTGGACATAATCGAAGAAAACGTACATAAACTTCACAGCCTTACCAAATCCGACACAGGGATTTATGCCGTTGTGAAAGCTGATGCCTACGGTCATGGGGCAAATGAGGTTTCCAAAAGACTTGAGAAGCTTGATTTTGTAAAAGGCTTTTGCATTGCGACACTCGATGAAGGTATTGCCCTTAGAAAAGCAGGAATAACAAAGCCGATTTTAATGCTTGGTTACGCTTTCCCCGGCAAATACGACGAGATGATAAGAAATAACATCACGCCGCCATTATTCAGAGAAGATAACATCGATACCCTTAATGAGGCCGCAAAGGCACTTGGAAAGACAGTAATTGTTCACATTAAGGTTGACACCGGAATGGGAAGAATCGGCATAACACCCGATGATGAGGGTATTAAATTTGTAAAGAAGGTTCTTGATGCCACAAACATTAAACTTGAGGGCATCTTTACTCACTTTGCAAGAGCTGATGAAAATGAAAAAGACAATGCCGATAAGCAGTTTGGCGTCTTCACAGGTTTCATAGACAGAATAAAAAACGAATTATCCTACGATATTCCGATAAAGCATTGTTCAAACTCAGCAGCGATTCTTACTATGCCTTATGCAAATATGGATATGGTAAGACCTGGAATTGTAATATACGGTTTATCTCCTTCGGGAGAAGTTACAGCCCCTGCTTACGGCCTAAAACCTGCGCTTTCCCTCTACAGTACAATTACGTACATAAAGAGAGTCAAGGCGGGAACCCCGATAAGCTATGGCGGAACATTTGTTACAGACAAAGAGACTCTTATCGCAACGATTCCTGTAGGCTATGGAGACGGGTATCCGAGGTCGCTTTCAAATAAGGGATGCTGCATAATAAGAGGACAAAAAGCACCGATTATCGGAAGAGTCTGTATGGATCAGATGATGGTTGATGTTACAGATGTTCCGGGTGTATGCGTTGACGATGAGGTTATACTTATCGGATGCGCCGGAAATGAGTGTATAAGCGCCGACTGGCTTGGCGATATTGCCGATAGATTCAACTACGAATTAGTGTGTGATTTGGGCAAGAGAGTAAGCCGGATTTATTGACGCAAAAAATACAAAATGATATATTTAAAAGAGCACATTTATTAAGGAGATTTAAGGAGTTATTTTATGTCAGGACATTCAAAATTTGCCAATATCAAGCATAAAAAAGAGAAAAACGATGCGGCTAAAGGTAAGATTTTTACAATTATCGGCCGTGAGATTGCTGTTGCAGTAAAAGAGGGCGGTCCCGACCCTGCCAATAACTTTAAACTTGCTACAGTTATTGCCAAGGCTAAGGCCAATAACATGCCTAACGATACAATCGAGCGTGGTATCAAGAAGGCTGCAGGTGACGCAGGCAACGTAAACTACGAGTATGCTACATACGAAGGCTACGGCCCCAACGGTATTGCAATCATTGTTGATACACTTACAGATAACAAGAACAGAACAGCAGCAAACGTAAGAAGTGCGTTCACAAAGGGTCAGGGAAACGTTGGTACTCCCGGCTGTGTATCCTTCATGTTTGACAAGAAGGGTCAGATTATCATCGATAAGGAAGAGTGTGACAAGGACGCTGACGACCTTATGATGATGGCACTTGATGCAGGCGCTGATGACTTTAACGAGGAAGATGACAGCTTTGAAATTCTTACAGATCCCGATTCATTCGAGGCAGTAAGAGATGCACTTGAGAAGGAAGGCATTGCAATGGCTTCCGCAGAAGTAACAATGATTCCTCAGAACTACGTTAAACTTACAGACGAGACAGCTATTAAGAACCTTCAGAGAACTCTTGATCTTCTTGACGACGATGATGATGTTCAGGCTGTATATCATAACTGGGACGAGGAATAATTGCTTTTATGTATAGCGACAGACTTGCAATTGTAGTGCCCTGTTATAACGAAGAGGAGATGCTTGCAATCTCTTCCGAGACTTTAAGGGGCGTTATTGAGGGATTGGTTTCCAAAAACAAAATATCAAAGGACTCTTACGTTTTATTTGTCGATGACGGCAGCAAGGATAAAACGTGGGATTTGATTACCGCAGAGCATGAGAAATTCCCTGAGAATGTCAAGGGTCTTAAGCTTTCCGGGAATGTCGGACACCAATTTGCCCTTACGGCAGGTCTTATGAAGGCTATGGAGTATTCGGATGTAACCGTATCCATAGATGCTGATTTACAGGATGATATAAATGTTATCGAGGAAATGATAGACAAGTTTCACGAAGGTAACGAGATAGTATATGGCGTAAGAAACGACAGAACTTCTGACAGCTTCTTTAAACGTCATACGGCTCAGTCATTCTACAAGCTTATGTCCAAGATGGGCGTTAAGACAGTTTACAATCATGCAGATTTCAGACTTATGTCAAAGAAAGCTCTTGTAGAGTTTTCCAAGTATCAGGAGTCAAATCTCTTCCTCAGAGGAATGGTTCCTTTGCTTGGTTTTAAGTCTGACAGTGTTTACTATCAGAGGAAAGAGAGAGTCGCAGGCTACTCCAAATATCCTCTTAAGAAGATGATTTCGCTTGCTTTTAACGGAATATCATCTTTCTCCGTTAAGCCGATTGAACTTATCACCTGGCTTGGCGGAATGATTATCATATGTTGCTTTCTTGCCGCAATATATGCCTTTGTTTCCTACTTTACCGGAAATGTTGAGAAAGGCTGGACATCACTTATTTTATCCATCTGGTTTATCGGCGGTGTACAGCTTTTAAGCATCGGTTTGATAGGACAGTATATAGGCAAGATATATGTCGAGGTGAAACACAGACCTCGTTATCATGAAGAAATCTGGTTATACGATAATAAATAATTCTTTCGGGGGTTAGTTTAATGACTTGGAAAAAAACATGGTTTAGTTATGTTATTTGGACTTTGTTTACTATCGCTGCGGCATTCTTCCTGACCCTCGGAACAGAATACTTTTTAGAATGCATATTTGACATCAGAAATATTAATTATAACTTAGGTGGCGTGTGCCTGTGTTTAATCGTGGGCGCAGGCCTCTTTTTCGTTATTTCAAGGATTAAAAAGGGCATGGAAGGCAAGGAAATCAAGGCTTTTATTGCACCTTTAATAAGCCTTGTCATCATAGCTTTGGCTTTTACATGGGGTATTTATCTTAAAAACCTCGGAATTGTTTTAAAGGTTAATTCCGATGACATCGCCAATGTAAAATACGTAACCGATGCTTATGTCGGCGGTGAAGGATTCTTCCTTACAAACAAATTCTCTGAGTTTGCATTTTCGGGAATTATGTTTGGAATCTTTTCGTTTATCGGAAACCATGCATTTGTAGCCATCTATGCACAGCTAATTCTTGAGCTTATTGCTTATATATTTGTTATCGCAGGAATCGTTAATTTCTCAGGATGGTTTGCGGGAGCGGCATTTGCTGTATTGGCTTTCTGCCTTCCGGGAATGGTTAACTTATCGCTTTATCTTGACACATACTTTGTGTTCTTTGCGGCATTCGCCGTAATGTTTTTCTGGTTAAGTGTCATTTATAAGAGGGTTGAGACGAAGAAAACAGGGGCAGGAATAATAGTTTCTGTTATTCTTGCGGGTATTCTCTCGGGTGTCACCGCTTATGCTAATCCCTTTGGAGCTGTTCTTTTACTTCTTATGCTTGCACTTATGCTTGCCAACATGAAAGAAGACAATCCAAAGATACTTATTTCACTTCTTGGAAGTCTTTGCTTTGTTGCTACATATGCAGCTTTAACATATTTCTTCGGACTTACTCCGGGATTAACGCTTACTTTTAACTATTATCTTGGCTTAAGAATCATGCTTCCCATTGATACTTTTGCAATAGGAGCAGTTCTGATTCTCGGTGTTTTTGCTTTTTATGCTAAGAAAGATAAAGAAGCTTGCTTTGGAGGAATTATCTTATTCTTTGTAAGCCTTATTCTTATGCAGGTTGATATCTTTGCATATCAAAATTTTGGAGTGCTTCATCTTGGCCTTATTATGGCAGGAGCAATGTTTGTCGGAGCGTTACTCAGACGTGAGCCTGCTGTGGAAGTCGCCTTTGAAGATGAAGAAACTCTTGAAGAAGTTGACCTTGATGCTCCGGAACCCGAGGTTGCCGAAGAAAATGACGAACCTGCAGAAGAGACGGTTCCGGAAGAAGTTGCCGAGGTTATAGAAGAGGTGAGAGAAGATCTTCCAGAGGAGACTCCGGAAGAAGTTGCTGAAGTTGAAGAAGTAATCGAAGAGATTAAAGAAGATATTAAGGAAGAGCCTAAAGAGGAGCCTAAGCCTGAAGTTAAGGCTCCGGTTAAGTACTTTAATGTACCTATTAAGCTTCCTAAGAAGCATGAGAGCAAAGAGGCTGATTACGATCACGATATCGATGAAGCTTTGCTTAATGACTATGACATTGAGGTCGCTGATAACGACGACTTTGATATTTTGTAATACGCAGGAGTAGATTTTATGAGTTTTAGAAAAGATTTTGTCTGGGGAGCAGCTACAGCTTCATATCAGGTTGAAGGCGCTGCTTACGAAGACGGCAAAGGATTAAATATCTGGGATGTTTACTGCAAAGATGAACGCTCGGATGTTTATGGCAAGCAAAACGGTGATGTTGCATGTGATCAGTATCACAGATATCCCGAAGATATTGAAATTATGAAAAGCCTTGGTATCAAGGCTTATAGATTTTCTATAGACTGGGCAAGAGTAATTCCTGACGGAACGGGTGCAGTTAACGAGAAGGGCCTTAAATACTATGACAAGCTCGTTGATGCTCTTATTGACGCGGGAATCGAGCCTTATATAACCCTCTATCACTGGGATTTGCCCTTTGAACTTCAAAAGAAGGGCGGATGGCTTAACGAAGAGATAGTTTCATGGTTTGAAGACTATACAAGAGTTATCGCAGAACATTTTAAGGGCAAAGTCAAAAACTATTTCACTATTAACGAAATGAACTGCATCTTAAGCCTTGGGTATATTACAGGCGAACATGCACCGGGATGGAAGGTTTCCAAAACAGAGTTCTTTATCGGCTGGAAGAATCTTATGATGGCTCACGGTAAAGGTGTCAGAGTTTTGAGGGAAGTCCTTGGCGATGATGCAAAGATTGGCTTTGCGGCATGCGGAACCACATATTATCCGACATCTGAAAGAAAAGAAGATATTGAGGCCGCAAGAAAGCTTACTTTTGAAGTGTTAAGCGATGACTTCGGCAAACTTCTTTTTAATTTTGGACTCTTTTCGGAACCTATTATGAAAGGAACTCTTGCAAAGGGCTTAAAAGAGAAGTTTAGTGAGTATTTACCTGATTTTACAAAAGAAGAGCTTGATGTA
Organism: Lachnospiraceae bacterium; assembly: GCA_017614185.1. The sequence continues at coordinate 8,356 of JAGACI010000176.1, forward strand.
ATTTCAAGCCCGGTAGATTTCTTCGGACTTAACATTTATAACGGCAATGAAGCCGAGGATTCCAAAGAAGGACCTAGAGAGATTCATTATCCTGACGGAATGCCTATGACCACAATGGGATGGCACGTAACGCCCAAATGCTTATACTGGGCGCCCAAGTTTATTTATGAGAACTATGGCAAACCCATAATTATTACCGAAAACGGAATGAGCAACACAGACTGGGTGGCTCTCGACGGTAAGGTACACGATGGTCCCAGAGTTGATTTCCTTCACAGATACATAAAGGAATTGAAGAGAAGCGTGGAGGA
>JAGACI010000177.1 GCA_017614185.1 Lachnospiraceae bacterium
CCGGGCTGTACCTTTCGTATAAATGATTCCATTAGTCTTTTCCTCAATGATTTTTCCCTGTACATAATATGAGCATTATTGCTTAGTTTTTGCAATTCTATTTTAGCAAATTCGGCAGTTTTGTTTTAGCTTTTTCGGCTGTTACTCCACCGGAATGTAAACTTTAAAAAACATTGTGGGGCTGAAGCGGTTTCCGCAGTAAAGATCCAAGATGTTTCGTTCTATGGCTGGGCCTTTGATTTTAAGGGCCTGTTTTTTGATGTAGTTAAGCATGGCCTTGTAGGTTTCGTCTGCTTCGAAATGCTCGACTGTTCTAATCTTCATATTTCCTACGACATATCTTCCGCTTTCGACAACATCCGTGTAGCTGTTTGAAGAGGCAAAGGGAATTTCGCTTATATAGCCGTATTTTTCATAATCATGGAATCTTCCGGCCAGGAGGTTTTCAGGAGTAATTGTTGATATAAGCCCTGCAGTATTTGCCCAGGCGCTGGCGGGAGAAGTGACATTTATGATCTCGTCTATATCAAGCTCGTCTTCTTCACCGAAAGGCTTACTCATCATATACATTTCGGGAAGTGTTACAAGAGAAATCTCAGATTCATAGCAGGTATCCTTGATATTATCATCAAAGACTTTAACCTTCTTTTTTAAAAGTTCAAGTTCCGCAATCCTTGAATCTATCTCTTCTCTGCAGCGGTTAAGCTCGCTTTGAACACCGCTTGCTTCCGTGTCATTAAGAATCTCGGTAAGCCTCTTTATCGGCGTTCCGATGGAGCGCATAAAGATAATCATAGAGATAATCTCAAACTGCGCCTTTGAGTAATATCTGTATGAGTTCTCACCTTTCTTCCAGGGGCTAAGTAACTTAATGCTGTCGTAGTATCGAAGTGTGGGAGCCGGAATGTTAAAAATCCTGCTTACTTCCCCAATTGTATAGAATTCTTTCATGCGAAACCCTCCTATTAAAATTTTATCATGATTGCTGTTGACATTAAAGTAACTTTAAGGTGTACATTCAAAGTAGGGTTACATATTTAAGGAGGTTACATATGGGGAAAATAGCAACCTTTTTTCATGAAAAGTTCGGTACCGAAGGCGGAAAGCTCACCTTCAGAGAAAAGATAACGCTGGCACTTCCGGGACCTGCGTCCGTTATCGGACCTATCATAATTCACAATACCCTGATGAAATTCTATACGGATATCATCGGGCTCGATGCCAAATTCTACGGCTGGATTTATCTCATATACAGCATCTGGAATGCAATAAACGATCCGCTCCTTGGTGCTTATATAGATAAGCTGCCTTTCAATAAGAAGCGTGGCAAGTACGTCTACCTTATGAGGGTGACTGCTCCCACCATGCTTATATCCATATTCTTTATGCTGCTCTCTTCGCCCTCCTGGAGCGATTGGGTGGTATTCTGGGTGTTACTTGCGGAACTCTTCATATTTGATACTGCATACACCGTTTATTCCGTTGCTTATAATTCATATTTCCTTTTGGCTGCTCCTGACAAGGAAGAGAGAGTCGATGTAGATATCATAAGGACCTACATCGGTAATGTTCTCGGCGCTATTACAACTATTATTCCCACACTCTTACTTGTAGGCGGTGGCAACAGAGCCTTGGTTATACCGGTCTTTACGGTTGTAATTCTCGTCAATGCGGGTATGTACTTTATTGCCTTAAGGACTCTTAAGGACAAGGCGGAGCTGTATGAAACGGCTGTTGCTCCCGAACACCATAACTTGCAGGAAGTCTGGAGAGATGTAAAAAGGATAATAGCATCAAAGCCTTTCCTTACATACCTGCTCTTCTATATCATTGCCAGAGGCGCCATAGGTTTTTACTTTACACCCTTCCTTTACTTTATGGATTCGGTCGTCAAATCAAGCGGTACCGTGGCAACGCTTGCCGATGTCATCCCCGGTGTAATTATGCTTATTCTTTTACCCTGGGCAGGTAAAAAGATAAAGGTATACGGAAGCAAACTTATTACGCTGCTTGCCTTCATTCCCGCGGTGGCAGGATTTACGAGCCTTTTATTTATAACGAAGGGGTGGCAGGCGGTAATCAGTTATACACTCATCGTATTTGCCTTAAATGTAATCCAGACTGCAGGTGTTGTTCTTAACGGTGAACTTATCGACTACGATGAGATGTTAACCGGCACGAGAAAAACGGGTCTTTACGGTGGATTGTTTGCACTTTTGACGACTTCTCTTACAAGCCTTCAGGCCACTGTCTTTTCAAATATACTAAGCAGATACGGCTACGACGGAACACTTGCCGCTCAGTCTGACAGAGCGGTTTGGGGTATCAGAGTCGGAGCGGGCCTGGTTCCTATTATCATGTGCGTAGTCGGATTTATACCGATGCTCTTCTTCCCCATCGGAAGAAAACTTGAAAAAGAGATATCAGATTTTAACGTAGCTGCTAGAGAGGGTAAAAATGAAGAAAATTAAAGTAAACGGAAACAAATTTGTTTCCGACAATGATAAGTTATTTATCCCAAAAGGGATAAACATGGTATGTAAGGAAAAGGCAAGAGGATATATCGGAGATTATAAACCTGAGGATTTTGAATTCCTTAGAGAGCATGGCTTTAACCTTATAAGACTTGGTTTGCAGTGGGACGGCGCAGAACCGGAACCGGGCAAATATAATGAAGAGTACTTTAAGGGAATCGATAAGATAATCGAAATGGCAGCAGTCTGTGACATCGCTGTTTTCCTTGATATGCATCAGGATCTTTACGGTGTGGTGTTCGAGGACGGTGCACCTGAATGGGCTACGGTTACTGATGGCGAGGAGCATATTAGGACCGAGCTTTGGAGTGAGTCCTATCTCATAAGCCCGGCTGTACAGTATGCTTTTGACAATTTCTGGAAAAACACTCCGGCCCCTGACGGAGTAGGAATCAGAACTCACTATATTGAACTTTTGAAGTATCTTGCAAAGAGATACAAGGATAATCCATATGTTATTGGAATCG
>JAGACI010000178.1 GCA_017614185.1 Lachnospiraceae bacterium
AGTTTTTGAACATCGAAGAACGCAATCGGACCATCTGATAAAGCCTTTAGTCCGAAATAGCGAAGATTGTTCTGATACTCAGAAAGATCGAGAGGGCCCCATGTTCCAAACATGTAATCCCTGCCACACCATTCCTTAAACTCGGCTGATACATCGGCAAAGGGTTTGCCCTTCTCAAGCTCTTCCATACGAAGGTGGATGAGCTTTCTTGTGATGTGATGCATCTTACTGTAAACCTGAGGCTTGACGAGTCTGGAGAATTCATCAACCATAACTCTGTCATTATTTAGCTTGACGGCGCCGATTTCCACGATTTCAAAAGTCAGCTCTTTCACTGACTCTTCGGGCGTTCCGCTCTGATTCCATTCCAAATCCAAAATGATATAATTCAAGCTATATTTTCCTCACAGGTTACTGTGTACTGCACCCTCAAATGTTCCCTGGGGGAATCGAACCCTCAACTGCTCCTTAGGAGGGAGCTGTTATATCCATTTAACTAAGAGAACTCACCCGATTATAACTCGGGGAAATTTATCATTCCCTGCATCCAGACGATGCCTTTGAATCTTCTGCCTACTCCGGGCTCACCGAAAAGGTCCTTTGCATTAATGCAAAGATCAAAGGATACGTCATTGCAGACAACGGTCATAACATGTACGGTCTCGCCGGTAAGCTTATTAACCACCGACTTGCATGCGGTAATCTCACCCAAAACAGAATACTGATCACACTCTACGCCATAGGGCATAAAGTAAGAATCCACCAGGCTGTAGACATCCTCGTTCTGAATTCTCTTGGAGATGGAAGTATAAATATCCATATCTTCGAGAGTGAGTGTCTCCAGTGCATCTTCATCTCCCTGGCGGGCTTTGGCTATAAGTGAGCTTCTGTTCTTGGAATCTTTGCGACTCTTCTTCTTCTGGTTTTCGTCCATAAGAATAGGAAGCATGATCGAACCGCTTATAGAAAGACCGGAAAGAGTTAAAGACGTTCCCTTCATGGGAAGTCTTTCCTCAGCTTGTATTTTAACATAATCCATCATATTTTGCAGGTAAAAAATCATGGTAATTCCAAGTTTTGCGTCATCGCATACACCTGCATATGATTCTTTCGAGGCATGTCTCTCCACAGAAATGTCCTCTGTGGAACTGATGCCCATACCCTTTAAGTAAGGATAATAATATTCGTAGACGAAATGTGAGTCATCATCAAATTCACCGCAGACGCTGATTCCGATGTTCTCGGCGAAATCCTTGCAGAACTCACCAAGCATAACATCGTCCTTGTTGGTGGTGTACATGCGTGTAGTGGGATTCATAATGCAGTCTGTGATTATTTCTCTCATCTTGTCACGGCCAATCTTTTCGCTAAAGCCGATTGCTCTCATGTACTTATGCACGGATTTCACCTCCTTCGTCGTATTCTTACAAAAATTAGTTCTTAGGAAGCACCTTCTCTATGCCACCCATATAAGGGCGAAGTGCAACAGGAATATTAACGCTTCCGTCTTCGTTTACATTATTCTCGAGGAATGCAATAAGTCCTCTGGGAGTAGCAAGTACGGTATTATTCAATGTATGAACAAGGTAAGTTCCGTTCTCTCCCTTTGTTCTGATTCCAAGTCTTCTAGCCTGAGCGTCTCCGAGAGTAGAACATGAACCAACCTCGAAGTACTTCTTCTGTCTGGGGCTCCATGCCTCTACGTCACAGGACTTAACCTTAAGATCTGCCAGATCACCTGAGCAGCACTCAAGAGTTCTTACAGGAATATCAAGACTTCTGAAGAATTCAACAGTGTAGGACCACATCTTGTTGTACCAGTCCATTGAATCCTCAGGCTTACAAAGAACTACCATTTCCTGTTTCTCAAACTGGTGAACTCTGTAAACACCTCTCTCCTCGATACCGTGAGAGCCAACCTCCTTACGGAAGCAGGGTGAATAGGAAGTCATTGTGATAGGAAGAGCTTTCTCCTCAACAATCTGTCCTTTGAACTTACCAATCATGGAATGCTCACTTGTACCGATTAAGAAAAGATCCTCTCCTTCAATCTTGTACATCATAGCTTCCATCTCGGCAAAGCTCATTACACCGTTAACAACATTGCTTCTAATCATAAAGGGCGGAATGCAATATGTAAAGCCCTTGTTTATCATAAAGTCTCTCGCATAGGAAATCATTGCGGAGTGAATTCTTGCGGCATCTCCCATAAGATAGTAGAAACCGTTTCCGCTTGTTCTTCCTGCAGCTTCCTTATCAAGGCCGTTGAGTCTGTCAAGGATATCTGCGTGGTAGGGAACTTCAAAATCGGGAACAACGGGCTCACCGAACTTCTCGATCTCAACATTCTCTGTATCATCCTTACCGATAGGAACCGAATCGTCGATGATATTGGGAATGGTCATCATAATCTTGGTGATCTCTTCCTGAAGCTTGGCCTCTGACTCTTCAAGCTCTGCGAGTCTCTTGGCACCGGCTGCAACCTCTGCCTTCTTTGCTTCTGCTTCTTCCTTCTTACCCTGTGCCATCAAAGCTCCGATTTCTTTGGAAATCTTATTTCTGTTGGCACGAAGATCATCTGCCTCCTGCTTTGCGCTTCGATTCTTTGCATCAAGTTCAATAACCTGATCGACCAAAGGAAGTTTAGCATCCTGAAATTTCTTCTTGATGTTTTCTTTGACAATCTCAGGATTTTCCCTTAAAAACTTAATGTCAATCATTGTAAATATATCTCCTTAACTTTTTTATTCAATTACTCTCTCGATAAAGATGGTCTGCTCATCCAGAAGATTTCGGATGATTCTCTCCTCATACCTGTTTCTGTTCTTATCTTCAACCATAAGAAGTACAGGTCTGTTGGGGAATTCTGCGTTCTGCTTGATAACGATACCAATTTCGCCTTCGTTTGTAAGAACTCTGGTACCTGCGGGATAAACAGCTGTAAACGCAAGGAGTGCCTCGACTATTCTTGAGTCAAACTTCTTGCCTTTTGCATCCATCAAATACTCAACCGCAACATGGACTTTGGTTCTCTTTCGTCCAACGCCGCAGAGCATTTCATCCAAAACCTCACAAACACCGACAATCTGGCATTCGAAAGGAACTACATTCGTCTTGAGGGGATAGCCGACACCATCAAGAGTTTCATGATGATAAAGAATTACATCCTTTGAAATCTTGGGAAGCCAGTTTTCATTCTCAAGTGAACTGTAGCCATAGATGGGATGCTTCATGTACTCGGACATTTCATCCGTTTCCATTTCCTCTGCATCTCTGTTTACATAATCGACAGTGATGTATCGAAGACCCAGATCATGCAAAAGGGCTCCGGCACCGATTCCTCTGATTATATCCTTCTCAAGTTTTAACTTAAGAGCAGTCAGAGTAGCGAGAGTACATACGTTGATAGAATGTTCGTAAAGATCAGCTCCTCGCTCTCTTATATCGAACACACGTTCCGTTATGTCCTCATCTTCGATTATTTCATGCATTATTTTTTCCGCTGTGTCACACAGACCTACCAGCTCTTCGTTATGCTGATAAGTATGCGTCTCGAGGATCTGCTTAACCTTCTCGGTAAACTTTTCCTCAACCTCTTCGCGAAGGATTCGTCGGGCCTCAATGCTTCTGCCTTCTTCCTCAACATAAACCATCGCAATATGAAGTTCTTTGAGTTTCTCAATATACTCTTTCTTAACCACCGTGCCTCTGGCGAGCAAGAAAGAATAGTCTCTCGAAACGATGTCCTTGGCCAGAATTTCGTTTCCGGATAACTGGTCAACTCTACAAATTCTCATACTTTGTCCTACCGTGTTCTTTGTGCTTTACTGTTTGCCCTCTATGTTATCGGCATAATCATGCCTTTGCCATAGCAATATCTAAAGCCTTCTTTTCTTCATCCCCCAAGGTAAGAGAACAAACGCCGTTTTTGATTTCCTTTGTATAGGAATAGCAACCTTCGGCGCTGTGTACGGAATTGATAATGAATCCGTTATCATTCTCATCAAGCAATGCAAGTGAAAAGCTAAGCTGTCCACCCATCTGCTGAAATGCATCATACTTTACAAGACCCACTTTTTGGAATGCAGATTCCAATCTCTTGTAAATGTTTCTGATATCGCTCTTGTTCTTCTCTGCTGTAGTTTTTAGGAATTTGTTATCCTCATAGAGTCCGATGATTTCCTTCTCAAGACTCTTGGCATCTTTGCCTCTCATAAACTTTCCGTACTTCTTCTGAAGTTTGGAAGTCTTGCTGATCTGCACAATCAATAAAATAATAATGACAAGTAAGAGTGCAGCCAGTCCTATAAATATGTATCCGGGATCGATTCCGCCGATTCCCAGGCTGTTCAATAATTCGCTGTTCATTCAGACCCTCTACTCCTCTGTTCTTGATAACAGAGACACTAATTTATCCAATTCGTCGTTGTTGTAAAAATCAATCTTGATATCACCGGCGCCGTCTCCCTTGGATGAAACACTTACCTTTGTTCCAAGGATTCTCTTAAGCTTCTCCTCGATATCCTTATAGAATACATCGAAGGAGTCATCGCTCTTTTTCTTCTGCTTGCCGGGCTTTCCAAAATTCTTAACAAGCTTCTCTACGTCACGAACATTGAGCTTGTCAGCTACTATCTTCTCTGCAACCTCAACCTGCTTGTCAGAATCTTCAATAGCAAGAAGTGCTCTCGCATGACCTGTTGTAAGATCTCCGTTCTCGAGCATCTTCTGAATCTTCTCGTCAAGTTTCAAAAGTCTCATGGAGTTGGTAACTGCAGTTCTGCTCTTTGAAACCTTCTCGGCAACCTCTTCCTGTTTTAAGTTAAACTCAGTAAGAAGTCTCTTATACGCAAGCGCTTCCTCGATAGGGTTAAGGTCTTCTCTCTGAAGGTTCTCTATTAAGGAAATCTCCATGATTTCCTGCTCAGTGAGATTCTTGATAATTACAGGTACTTCTTTAAGACCCGCCTTCATAGCGGCTCTCCATCTTCTCTCACCTGCGATTATTTCGTAATAATCTTTTCTGTCCTGAACAAGAATCGGCTGTAAAACTCCGAACTGCTTTATTGAATCGGCAAGCTCAGCAAGTGCATCCTCATCAAAGTTCTTACGGGGCTGCTCCCTGTTGGGCTCAACTTTTGTAATCTTAACAATAGTCTTCGGAGAATCATCATTCTCATCAACCGTAACCGCTTTGGCCTTGGTTTCAACCTTCGTACTCTTGGGTGCTGCTGAAGGAATCAAAGCGTCAAGACCTTTTCCTAACCCTCTTGCTGCCATAATTTACCTGTCTCCTTTTATGATTTCATCAGCCAAAGCGAGATAACTCTCCGCTCCGGCAGACTTGGGATCGTACAAATTGATAGGCTCGCCGTAGCTGGGTGCCTCGGCAACTCTTACATTTCTCGGAATAATTGTGTTGAACACCTTACCGTCGTAGCTGTTCTTAACACTCTCAACAACCTGAACAGAAAGATTATTTCTGGAATCATACATTGTGAAGACAACGCCTTCCATATCAAGTTCAGGGTTAAGTCTCTCTTTTACAAGATTTACTGTGTGAATCAGCTGACCCACACCTTCAAGTGCATAGTACTCGCACTGGATAGGAACCAAAACAGAGTCTGCTGTTGTCATCGCATTGACTGTAAGCATACTAAGAGAGGGAGGACAATCAATCATGATATAGTCATACGCATCTCTTACGTAATCCAATTCGTTCCTTAATATATACTCTTTCCTGTCGTAGTCGCTAAGTTCAATCTCAGCAGCTGCCAGATTAACATTTGAAGGAATAACGTGAACCTTGCTGGGTAAATCTTTAATCGTGCAATCTCCGACTGCACACTCTCCAAGCATTAACTCATAAACCGTATTCTCAACTTCATTCTTGTCTATTCCAAAACCGCTTGTGGTATTTCCCTGGGGATCCATGTCCACAACAAGCACTTTTTTACCTCTTGCAGCTAAAGAAGCCGACAAATTAATGGCGGTAGTTGTTTTACCAACCCCACCTTTCTGATTCGCTATTGCAATTACTTTACTCATCCTAAATTCCTTTCATGGACCTTCATGCCATATTATACCAACAAATCCCTCATTTTTCTATATGAAATTAGCACTATACTTTCTGCAAAATCCCGTCAAAATTTCAGCTACTTCCCCTATTTCCGCCATTTAAGCATTCGTCAATTTTTTATATTTTTTCTGTTGCTGTCCTATTTCTTTTACAAGCTTTGCTTTCGGAGCGTTAAGAACAGAATTTTCATGGATTGTTTTGCATGTTGTCTTTTGTCCGGTGGACGTCACTAATCTTTCCTGCTGTGCAGGCTATGCCATTGTAAGCTAAGGTCTTCGCGACGGAGAAATGGGGTTTGCTTCCATATATATAGGGGTCGCCGCATAAGCGCCTTCCTGGCGCATGCGGCTAAAACCACATCCTTGTGGTTTTACCCCTCGAAATAGCAAACACCCATTTCTCCTGCTACGACCAAAAAGCTTACAATGGCATAACCTTTCACAGCATTAAGTAATAGAATTCGTCCACCTTCAAAAGACAACATTTTAATCAAAACAATCAATGGAAATTCTGTTTAGCGGAGGAAGTTCGCTTGTAAAAGGAATGGGACCGCAACGGAAAAATACAAATTTGAGGTAACTCGATGGCGGAAATAGGGGATTTAGGGTAGAAAATGTTTCACAGAGTGTGTTTTGGAATGTTTCACGGAGATTTTGCACAAGATTTTGGGTAAAAATGTTTCACGTGAAACATTATCTTGTGGCTCATGGTAGAAAAACCACAAGATGTTTCACGTGAAACACTAACCGATCTTTATAAGGTTGTTTTTGATGGCAAAGACTGCAGCCTGGGTACGGTCTTTGACCTCGATTTTCTTAAATATGCTTGCAAGGTGATTCTTGACTGTACGTTCAGAGATGTTAAGGGATGTTCCGATTTCCTTATTGAGGAGTCCGGAGGCAGCACCTTTTAGAACTTCAAGTTCACGCTTTGTTAGAGAAGCAAGTTTCTTGTCATCTTCCTTATTCTTTAAGAGAAGTGAGTTTATACCGGGAATAAGCTCAGGCTGATAGTAATCCTTGTGCTCTATAAGTTTGCCGAGAGCTTCAGTGAACTGTTCAAGGGATGCATTTCTTGAAATAATACCTTTTGTTGAAAAGTATCTCTTCTTGAGAAGTATCTCCAAATTGCTGGTGTCCAGGATAAAAAGCGTAGGAGCTTTAATATTCTCTCTGTCAAAGATTGAATCGGCATCGGATGTAGGATCTGTGACAAGGGAAGAATCTATAATGAGAAGATCAAACTCGGGATTGATTCTTACAATGTCAACAAGTTCATCAAGCGATGATGCCATATCGGTAACCTCACCGAGATTGGCGGATTCGATTATCATCTTGATTCCGTGCCTGAAAAGATTTGCTTTATCGATAATAATAATTCTTGGGATTGTCTGTTTGCTCAATAATACTTCCTTACCTGATAGGATCCTTGGAAGGTGTGCCTGCTTTCCTTGGATACTTGCCAGGTGTTTCCTTTACTTTTGTGATTAGATATAAGGTTCTGCCGTTGTCAGTTCCGGGAAGAAAGAATTCCTCTTCCTTTGCGACTTCACCTCCCAAAACGGAAAGTGCTTTACCGGCTTCTTCAAGTTCCGATGAACCTTTCTCTGATTTGTACGCTACAAAGTTGCCGCCCTTTCTAACAAAGGGAAGGCAGTATTCGGATAAAGTTGAGAAGTTTGCAACTGCCCTTGATATACAAAGATCATATTTTTCTCTGAAATCTTTGTTTCTTGCAATATCCTCAGCTCTTCCGTGAACAGCTTCTATGTCTTTAAGTTCCAGTTCCTTAATTACTTCGTTTAAGAAGCCAACTCTCTTATTCAAAGAATCCAAAAGAGTAACTTTAAGTTCAGGAAAAAGAATCTTTAAAGGAAGTCCGGGAAATCCGGCTCCGCATCCGACATCAATCATGGTTTCATTAGAAGGAACCAAAACCTTAACAATTGATGCGGAATCAACAAAGTGCTTTACCATTACTTCATCAAATTCAGTAATAGCTGTGAGATTCATGAATTCATTCCACTCTACAAGCATCTCGTAGAAACGCAAAAGCTTTTTAATCCTGTCATCATCAATAGAGATATTCAGTTCTTTAAGATCCCGAACAAGTTTGTCGGTATCATAAACTCTCTTAAGCTCCATTAATTTCCTCTTGCATTGAAATGTTCAAGGTATACCAAAAGCACAGAAACGTCCGCAGGTGAAACACCGGAGATTCTGGAAGCCTGACCTACAGAAACAGGTTTAAACTTTTTAAGTTTCTGTCTGGCTTCAAGTCGTAAGCTTGAGACATCATCATAATCAATGTTCTCGGGAATAAGCTTTTTCTCAATCTTCTTAAACTGCTCGACCTGATGCTTCTGTCTTTCTATGTAACCTTCGTACTTTATTTCTATATTGATCTGATCGATAACATCCTGCCTGAAAGTTCCTCTTTCGGGATCGAGGGGAGCAAGTGACTCGTAAGTTAACTCAGGTCTGCAAATTAGTTCTGCCAAAGATGCTCCTGTTTTAAGAGGAGTACTTCCAAGAGAAATCAATACTTCATGGGTTTCTCTTGCTGCTCCGACAATAACTTCCTTAAGTCTAGCTATCTCAGATTCAATTTGTTTTTTCTTTTCTATAA
>JAGACI010000179.1 GCA_017614185.1 Lachnospiraceae bacterium
AGAGCAATGCAGTAGTCGAGGCAATCTTCAAGGCTAACCGTGAAGTCGATGAAAGCGGTGCGTTACCTATTCCGCCTCATCTTCAGGATGCGCATTACAAGGCCAGTGAGAGCCTCGGACGAGGCACAGGCTACAAATATGCGCACGACTACCCGAATAACTATGTAAAGCAGCAATATCTGCCCTACGAGTTAAACGGGAAGGAATTCTATTCACCGAGTGGAAACGGATATGAGGTAAAGATTCGGGAACACTTCAAAAGAATCAAGAAAGAGAGTCAAGACTAAAGCCAAAAGGCCCGAGGAATATATAATTCCTCGGGTCTATTAGTTTTAAGACTGTCTAGAATAGGTTTTTCACTAAATTTGCATATATATCGGAACTCTTTTCAGCCCAGTTGTCACAGATTGACTTAGCCGTTGCTTCATCCGGAACGGAGAGCGTAATCTTGACGATATCCTCATTTCTTTCGCGTACGACAAGGCTTGACTCGTAGTGGCCTGCCGTAGTCTTGTAATAACTTCCCTTAACTGAGTTCTCGGCACGAATGGTAATCGCATTGGTGTTAAGGTAGTTTATGATATCGTTACGGATATCTTTGCTTATGCGCTTTTCGAAGAAGGATACGGTCTGGCGGCCTTCAGGTGTGACGGAGAGGTAAGTCCTCTTGCCTGAAGCTGTCGACTCGACAAGGTTATCCTCGATAAGTTCAGAGAATGTAGTCTGAACCGTAAGGTAATCCGTAAGATTGTTCTCCTGAATGAAATCACTTATCTGAACCTTGGTTAAGGGTTCGTCGGATTTATTAAGCATGTAAAGAACGATTAACTTGTATAGTGTGTCCAGTGAAGCCTTTTCTGATGGCATAATTAACCTCTGACGATCTTTGCTTTTACCGCTTCGGAAACGGCGATTGCTACCTTGGGATTGAAGGGCTCGGGCATGATGTTGTCCTCATTAAGCTCTTCGTCTGGCACAAGTCCTGCGATAGCGAGAGCAGCTGCCATCTTCATTTCTTCGGTAATCTGTTTTGCTCTTCCTTCGAGAGCACCCTTGAAGATTCCGGGGAATGCTACAACGTTATTAATCTGGTTGGGGAAGTCTGAACGACCTGTGCCAACGATTCTTGCGCCAGCAGCCTTAGCTTCATCGGGCATAATCTCGGGAACAGGGTTAGCCATTGCAAAGATAATTGCATCCTTGTTCATTGTGCGAACCATGTCACCTGTAAGAACGCCGGGAGCAGAAACGCCTACGAATATATCGCTTCCCTTAACGGCTTCCTTGAGGTCACCTTTGATGTTCTCGGGATTGGTAATATTTGCAATTTCTTCTTTGGCTGAATTTAAGCCTTCGCGACCTTTGTAGATAATACCGGTTCTGTCGCAAAGCATGATGTTCTTGAAGCCGTAGTTTAATAAGAGCTTTGTGATAGCAATACCGGCGCTTCCTGCACCGTTTACAACTATCTTACAGTCAGCTACTTCCTTCTTTATAATACGAAGAGAATTGATGATTCCGGCCAGAACTACGATAGCGGTTCCATGCTGGTCATCATGGAAAACAGGAATATCAAGAGTCTCTTTAAGTCTTGTTTCGATTTCAAAGCATCTGGGAGCGGAGATATCCTCAAGGTTGATTCCGCCAAAACCGGGTGCAAGATATGTAACTGCTTTGATGATTTCCTCTGTGTCCTGAGTATCAAGACAGATGGGAACTGCGTTTACGCCGCCAAATTCTTTAAAGAGAACAGCTTTACCTTCCATAACAGGCATTGCTGCATGAGGTCCGATATTTCCAAGACCCAAAACTGCGCTGCCGTCAGATACAACAGCGATGGTGTTTGCCTTCATTGTGTACTTGTAAGCAGCCTCTTTGTCCTCTGCGATTACTTTACAAGGCTCTGCGACACCGGGAGTGTAGGCAAGTGCCAGGTCCTCTCTGGATTTAACTTTGGACTTTGCAACAGTCTCAATTTTGCCGTTCCATTCCTCGTGAAGCTTTAATGCCAATTCTTTGTTATCCATTTGTTTTCCCTTCTTTTGTTTATTTTTGCCAAGTTAAATTATAAAAGATTTATTAAATCAAAAAAAGATGTAGATTATTATTTCTTTTTATATTATAATATGCGTTGTACAACTTCAAGAAAGATTTATTCTTTGACGAAAGTTATCACTGATATCACTTCGGGTTTCACCGAATTGTTCCGTTTTGTAATTAATATATGGAGGAAAAAGAATGAGAGAAAAATACGAGTCTTTGTCAGTGGCTGTTTTGAAGGACCTTTGTCAGGCGAGGGGAATTGCCATTAATTCTTCTATGAAGAAGGCAGATTTGGTCGAAGCCATGTTAAGACAGGACGAAATCGACAAAGAAGAAGAACTTAAGAACGCACAGGCAAGTGCAGAACCTGTAAAGGAAGAGAAGGCTGAGAAAGCGGAGAAGGCAGAGAAGCCCAAAAAGATTCAGGACGATCCTGATAAGGACGATGCCATTGTAAATGAATACCAGCCTGAACTTGACAGCGGTATTGAGGCTAACGGTATCTTAGAGGTTATGCCTGACGGATACGGTTTCATCAGAAGCGAGAACTATATGCCCGGTAACGAAGATGTTTATGTTGCACCCGGACAGATCAGAAAGTTTAAGCTTAGAACCGGTGACATTATCGTTGGTAATACCAAGATCAGAATGTCAAACGAGAAGTTCTCGGCGCTTCTTTATATAAAGAGCGTTAACGGATATCCTCTTGAGAAGGTTATGACACGTCCCAACTTTGAGGATCTGACACCTACCTTCCCCGACAAGAGAATCAGACTTGAGAGACCCGGCTGCGACATCTCCATGAGAATCATGGATTTATTCAGCCCTATCGGTAAGGGCCAGAGAGGTATGATTGTATCTCCTCCGAAGGCAGGTAAGACTACAATCCTTAAAGAGGTTGCAAAGTCCCTTAAGGCAAGCGACCCCAACATTCATCTTATCATCCTTCTTATCGATGAGCGTCCCGAGGAGGTTACAGATATTAAGGAAGCTATTACAGGCTCCAATGTAGAAGTAATCTACTCAACTTTTGATGAACTCCCTGAGCACCACAAGAGAGTTTCCGAGATGGTAATGGAGAGAAGTAAGAGACTTGTTGAGCACGGAAGAGACGTTGTAGTCCTTATCGACAGTATCACAAGACTTACAAGAGCTTACAACCTTGTTGTCCCGCCCAGTGGACGTACACTTTCCGGTGGTCTCGATCCTTTGTCTCTTCATATGCCCAAGAAGTTCTTTGGTGCAGCACGTAATACCAGAGAAGCAGGAAGCCTTACCATCCTTGCAACAGCTCTTGTCGAGACAGGAAGCCGTATGGATGACGTGGTATATGAGGAATTCAAGGGAACAGGTAACATGGAGCTTGTGCTCGACAGAAAGTTATCAGAGAAGAGAATCTTCCCTGCAATCGATATTCCCAAGTCTTCAACAAGAAGAGAGGATCTGCTTTTGACAGACGAAGAGCAGCAGGTTATGAACAAGCTTCGTAACGCATTCTGCGGAAATAAGCCCGATGAATCCGTTACACAGGTGCTTAGAATGATAAAGGATACAAGGAATAATCAGGAATTTATCATGAAAGTTGCCAAAACCCGCTTCGAGTATTAAAAAAATACTTGCACAACTTATCCTTTCATGCTACAATACTCATGCTGTTTGTGTGACAGACAGTAGCGGATGAGAACATAACTATTAATTTTTTTAATATATGGCGAGGTGAAGAAGATGAAAGAAGGAATTCATCCTGAGTACTATCAGGCAACAGTTACCTGCAACTGCGGTAACACTTTTGTTACAGGATCTACAAGCAAAGAGATTCACGTAGAGGTTTGCTCCAAGTGTCATTCATTCTATACAGGTCAGCAGAAGTCTGCAAGAACTGACGGACGTATTGATAAGTTCAATAAGAAGTACGGTACAGCAAACTAAATTCGTACAAGAATATGCTAAACAAAAGGTTGAGGTTATCAGTAACTTCAACCTTTTTTTGTAAAAAATGATTTCTCAAGGGGTCTATAAAATGAGCAGAAAAAAGAAAAAAGTGTTTTCAGGAATTGGCGGCCAGGCAGTACTTGAAGGCGTCATGATGAAAAATAAAGATAAATATGCGGTAGCTGTAAGAAAGCCCGACGGCGACATTGCTGTTGATGTTGAGGCATTTACAGGAGTGGGAAGTGATTTATTCATTTCAAAGATTCCTTTTATCAGAGGCGTATTTAACTTTATCAATTCATTGGTTCTTGGAATGAAGACGCTTACTTATTCGGCATCTTTCTATGAGGAAGAGGATAAGAAAGACACCGAAACAGATAAAGAGATGGAGAAGATTGCAAAGGGCAAGCAGGAAGGCATCCTTATGGGAGCTACAACTGTTTTTGCGGTTTTGCTTGCTGTCGGTTTGTTTGTAATCCTTCCCTTTTTTGTATCAAACCTTATATCCAAATATGTAAGAAACGAATCTTTGATGGCTATTATTGAGGGCCTTTTAAGAATCGTTATTTTCCTTGGCTATGTAATCGCAATAAGCTCAATGAAGGACATAAGACGCTTATATCAGTACCACGGTGCAGAGCATAAGTGCATCAACTGTATTGAGCATGGCCATAACTTAAATGTACATAATGTTAAGAAGAGTTCCAGACTTCACAAAAGATGCGGAACCAGTTTTATTGTATTTATCCTTTTCATAAGCATTATTCTTTTCTTCTTTATTAGAACAGACAACATGCTTTTAAAGGTTGTATACAGACTTCTTCTTATTCCCGTTATTGCCGGAATTTCCTATGAGGCAATAAGGCTTGCGGGCAAGTCAGACAACGTAATCATGAATATCCTTTCGGCACCGGGCCTTCTTTTCCAGAAGATTACAACCAAAGAGCCCGATGAGGATATGATTGAGGTTGCAATCCAGTCTGTTGAAGCAGTATTTGATTGGAGAGGCTTTATCGCAGATAACTTCGAAGTGGTTGAAGAAGAGCCTTCCGAAGAAGTCTATGAAGAGACTTATGAAGAGACCGGAGCCGTATACGAAGAAGAGTACGACGAGGAAGCAAAGGAATCCACGGAGGAGCCTTAGATGGAGTATGCCGGACTGTACGGAATCGGCAGAGACAAACTTAAGGCTGCCGGAATAGACGAGTTCGATAATGACGCAAGACTTCTTTTGGAGTTCGTGTGTGATACCGACAGAGCTGCACTTTTAAGTCATCCCGAGAGAAACGTAAGCAAGGAAGAGGAAGAAAAGTACCTTTCCTATATAGAAAGAAGAGCGAAGCGCATTCCGCTCCAGCACCTTACAGGAACAACCTGCTTTATGGGTCTTGACTTTAAGGTTAATGAAAACGTGCTTATTCCAAGGTTTGACACTGAGATCCTTGTGGAAGAGGCTTTGAAATACAGAAATGATGGCGACAGAATACTTGATATCTGCACGGGTTCGGGCTGCATCCTTATAAGTCTTCTTAAATACTCAAACGGATGCGAGGGAACAGGAGTAGATATATCCGGGGATGCCTTAGAGGTTGCCATGGAGAATGCCGAAGCCATTTTATCGGACAAAGAAGATGAAACGTCTTTCTCTTTTGTTCAAAGCGACTTGTATGAGAATGTTTCGGGAAAGTTTGATATCATAGTATCGAATCCCCCGTATATTCCCACGGATGTAATAGATTCGCTCATGCCTGAAGTTAAAGATCATGAACCTTTGATTGCTCTTGATGGCAAAAATGATGGCTTATGGTTTTATGAAAGAATAATAGAAAGAATCCCTGAGTTTTTAAACCCCGGTGGACATGTCCTGTTTGAAATAGGTTATGATCAGGGAGAAGCAGTTTGTAAGCTGTTAAATGACAAGGGATTTACGGAAACAGAAATAGTCAAGGATTATGCGGGCAATGACCGTGTGGTAAAAGGACGTTTGCCCGTCTTTAGATAGGGAGTTTATTTCCATGTTTGATAAGTTAGATGATTTACTCAGAAGATTTGAAGAGATTATACAGGAATTACAGGAGCCTGACGTTGTAAACAACAGGGAGCGCTTTAAGTCTCTTATGAAAGAGCAGAGCGACCTTACACCCATCGTTGAGGCTTACAAAGAATACAAGAAATGCAATCAGGACATTGAAGATTCACTTGCAATGCTTGATGAAGAATCCGATGAAGAGATGAGAGAAATGATTAAGGAGACTTTGAGTGATGCCAAGAAGAGAGTGGCTGAACTTGAGGACGAGTTAAAGATTCTCCTTCTTCCCAAGGATCCCATGGATGACAAGAACGTTATCGTTGAAATAAGAGCCGGTGCAGGCGGAGACGAATCAGCACTCTTTGCCGCTGAGATTTATCGTATG
>JAGACI010000180.1 GCA_017614185.1 Lachnospiraceae bacterium
CCTTTATTCTTATCCTTCTGCTCCATGACGCTCTTTACAGCGCCACCGTAACCTTCATATTTCTCAGTGATATCAAGCAAAGTTTCAAGTCTTGATTTCTCCTGATGATAAAGTTCCTGCTTAGCTCTTAAGTTATTGTCTGCGTTTCCGAGTTCTTCACGGATTTCGCCAAGACGCAGATCCATAGCTGCCTGGTTTTCATTAAGGACTCTTAACTCCTCATTAACAGCCTCAAACTCGGCCTCTAACTCTTTGATTGTCTCGGTATGCTTTTCTTCATCAGTTTTTACGCGAAGCAAACGGCTGTTTAAATCAGCTCTTCTGATGTTCACGTTCTCAAGCATGGTATCAAGACGTCCAACCTTTGATTTGATGGTTGCACGCTGATTCAAAGCTTCGATAATTGTATTCTTACCTGTCTCAATCTGGTCATTTAAGGCAGTGATTTCATTCTGGAGAATAACAAGTTCATAAGCCACTTCGTCTCTCTGAGACTTTAACTGCTGAACCTGGCCGTCAATCGTATTCTTCTCGTCTAAGATAGAATCTTTTTCTTTTTCTCTCTCTTTGATTTCAGCACTGACACTTTCCTCTCTGGTGTGGAAATGTCCTTCACTGCTCTTTAAAGAGTTAATCTGCTCTTTTAAGACAGCTATTTCATTCTCGAGTTTGGCACGAAGTTCATTGGTGTCAGAAAGAGATTCTCTTCCTTTCTCGATAACCTCATCAAGAGTTTCGAGTTCGGCTTCAATCTGCTCATACTCGGTCTTAATATTGTTATAGCTGTTTGTTGTCTCCTCAAGATCATCAGAGGCAATTTTATATTTCTCTGCAACAGAATCCAACTGTTCTGTAATCTTCTCGTTTTCAAGGAGGAAAACATTTACATCGAAGTTTTTGAGTTCTTCCTTCTTCTTAAGGTAAATCTTTGCCTTCTCGGAAGCTCTCTCGAGAGGGCCAACCTGCTTTTCAAGCTCTCCCAGAATATCATTCACACGAACAAGGTTAGCCTGCTCATCTTCAAGTTTCTTCTGAGCTGCGTATTTTCTTCTCTTAAACTTAACAATACCAGCGGCTTCGTCGAAAAGTTCTCTTCTCTCCTCAGGTCTTCCGCTTAAGATTTTGTCAATCTGGCCCTGTCCGATGATAGAGTATCCTTCTTTACCGATACCCGTATCATAAAAAAGCTCATTGACATCTTTTAATCTGCAAAGAGTTCCGTTAATGAGATATTCGCTTTCTCCCGAACGATAAATCCTTCTCGCAATTGTAACCTCTTCATAATCGATTGCAAGTGCATGATCGGAATTATCAAGTGTAATTGCAACGTACGCGTAGCCCATCGGCTTACGTGTCTCAGTTCCGGAGAAAATGACATCCTGCATGGATGCTCCTCTTAACTGCTTAATTCTCTGTTCACCGAGAACCCAGCGAACAGCATCGGCGACATTACTCTTACCGGAACCATTAGGACCGACAATTGCAGTAATGCCGTCGTGAAATTTGAACTCTATTTTGTTGGCAAAGGATTTAAATCCATGCACCTCAATACTTTTTAAATACATAGTCTATTCCTGCTGTTTATTTTTTAAATCGAGCAGTGCATTGTATGCAGCCTGCTGTTCGGCAGCCTTTTTGGACTTGCCGCTTCCGGTAGAGACGGATTTCTCCCCAATGAAAGCCTCAACCGTAAATGTCTTCTCGTGCTCAGGACCCTCTTCGCTCAAGGTTTCATACCTTACAACGGTATGCATCTCCTTCTGAATCTTCTCCTGAAGGATAGTCTTGGCGTCATAAAAAAGAGTCTTGTTCTCAAGATCGGACAAAATAAATCTGTGAATAAACCGTTCACAGGGTTCAAAACCACCATCGATATACATGGCGCCTATAATTGCCTCACATACATCTGCGGTGATAGAATCCCTGCCCCTTCCGCCGGTGTTCTCCTCACCTTTTCCGAGTCGTATAAAGCGATGCAATTCGAAGTCCTTAGCGCAATAAGCAAGCGCAGGTTCACAAACATATGTAGAACGAAGTTTGGTCATCTGACCTTCCTTAAGCTTGGGCTCCTGCTTAAAAAGGAATGCACTGCTTACAAGTTCAAGCACGGCATCCCCCAAAAATTCAAGACGTTCATAATCGCCGATGCAATTAATGCGCTGCTCATTCGCAAAAGAGCTGTGAGTCAGCGCCTGTGTCAGAAGTTTAGGGTCATTAAAGCTGTAACCGATCCTTCTTTGCAACTCGGCCTCGTTGTATTCAGTCACTTCAACTTCTCCCAAAAGTTAATTTAAAGCACTCTTTATAAGTTCAACTGCCTCTTCTACAGTTGTAATATTCTCAGCACTTTCAGGTGCAATCTCAATATCAAACTCTTCCTCAATTCCCATAATAATCTGGAATAAATCAAGAGAGTCTGCACCCAGGTCATCTACAAATGTGGTGCTTAACTTGATTTCCTCTGTATCCACATTCAATACTTCTGCGATAACCTTCTTTAATTTCTCAAATTCCATAATGTCAACCTTTCTTAAAAAAATGATTTGTTTCGATCGGGTGGATTACTGTTCCGCCGAAATCTTTTGACTTATTTTGTCATTTATATTCTTCTGTGCAAAGGATACACATTGAATAACCGTATTTTTAATCTCGATAGCTTTGGATGAGCCATGAGTCTTCATAACAAGACCGGTAAGTCCAAGAAGCGGCGCTCCTCCGTACTGTTCGAGCGAGAACTTTTTCATGTTCTCTTTGAGGTCCTTCTTTAAAAGAAGTGCTCCGATTTTGGTTTTTACATTTGAAAGCATTGTGCTCTTGAGAGTCTTAAGCATTAACTTTCCAACGCCTTCATACATTTTAAGGATTACATTTCCGGTGAATGCTTCGCAGACAATAACGTCAGCATAGCCTTCCGGAATATCTCTTGCTTCAATACTTCCGATAAAGTTGATATCGGGACAATTCTTCAAAAGAGGGAAAGCCTCTTTTACAAGTGCGTTACCCTTCTCCTCCTCAGCTCCTATATTTACAATAGCAACTGTAGGATTGGGCTTATTCATGATGTTCTCCATGTAAACAGATCCCATCTTTGCAAACTGAACAAGATGACTTGCTCTTGCGTCTACATTGGCACCGCAGTCTATAAGAAGAGAGGCACCTTTGGCTGTCGGAATCATAGGTGCAAGAGGCGCTCTTTCTACGCCCTTGATTCTCCCTACAATAACCTGTCCTCCGACAAGAGTGGCACCTGTGCTTCCTGCAGACACATAAGCGTCACATTCACCGTTTTTGACCATATATAAGGCCTTAACAATGGATGAATCTTTCTTCTTTCTGATGGCCATAACAGGAGGCTCAGCCATCTCAATAACTTCCTCGGCATTAACGACCTGGATTCTGTTCTTGTCATAACTATACTTGGCAAGCTCAGCGTTAATATCGCCTTCTCTTCCGACGAGGAAAACCTTGACTTTTTTCTCTTCGTTTACGGCATCAACACAACCCTTGACAATCTCACCGGGTGCGTTGTCTCCGCCCATTGCATCAACAGCAACATTAACCAAATCCGCCATCGAAACCGCTCCTTTTCGTTATCTCATTTTAATATACTAAAGGCATATCTAAAAATCAAGATAAAACGTATCTTCCAAGTGCCTCTTCAAGGAAAGTTCTGTACGATTCCGCAACACTTTTAGGCTCCTTAATTAAGACACCCGGACCAAGTCCCAAAAGCCAACCATAAAACTGCTGACTGACACACACGTTGATTCTTGCGTAAAATTTGTCTCCGCCAAGGTATTTAATCGGGGTATCTACACCAAACCTGTCGATAATTACACCTGCAAGCTCGTTTGGCATCTCAAGCGTAACCGTCTCGTCTTCTCCATGGTACATTCCAAAGTTCTTGGTAGAAAAGCCTGCAAGATCCATCTTTTCAAAGATGTCTCTTCCTTCTCTTTCCTGTTCGAGAACCGAGGCATTTCTTATCTTATCAACTCTGTAATGCCTGATGGCTTTGGCATCGGAATCAAAAGCCACAAGATAATAATTGTCATCTGCCCAGACCAGAAGCCAGGGGCTTACTTTGTTTATCTTCCCTTCATGCTTGGGAACCAGTTCCTTCTTTGGTGTCCATGCCATATAGGTGAATTCAAGCTGTTTATTCTCTCTGATTGCATTATGAATCGAATCCACACTGTAATAGATGGATTCGTTCATTGATTTGGCTCTGTCGGAAACATAGACATCTCTTGAAAGTTTGACAGCCGCATACTTATTGGTAAGCGTGGAAAGCTTCTTAATAAGCTGCCTTGATTTCTTCTCAGTAATAAACTTTGAAGCGCAAACTGCGTCTACCAGAAGCTTAAGCTCCGCTTCCTCGAAGTCTCTTCCGGCCATATAATAGCCGCCGCCTTCGCCTGCTTCAAGAGCAATAATGTCATACCCGTAATTGATCAGTTCTTCAATGTCTGAGTATATAGTCTTTCTGTCAGCGTGAATTCCGTTGTCGGCAAGCCTCTTTATAAGCTCCTTGGTTGATATCTTATGATTCTCGTCAGTTTCCCTGCCTAAAATATCAATCAGATACAGAAGCTTTGTCTTCTGACTTTGACTCCTTGGCATCTTTACGTTTCCTCATGTTGTAACCAATAATTCCACCGAGCGCACCTACAACAACAAATGCAATCACTACCAAAAGATAGGATAGCACTGAGTTTGTAAATAAAACTAAGTTTGTCATGTTTTGTCTCCTTATACGTCCTCTATTAGATTATCTCCATCGGCAGCACTTGTTGCCAGTTTATCGCAACGTTCATTGAATTCATGCCCGTCATGACCTTTAACCCAAACAAATGTTACCCGGTGAGGTTCCTTTGCCTTTAACAGTCTTTGCCAAAGTTCAGGATTCTTCACAGGCTGCTTGGAAGCGCTTTTCCAGTTATTCTTAATCCAGTTATCTACCCAGCCTGCATTAAATGCGTCTGTAAGATACTTTGAATCGGAATATAAAGTCACTTCACAGGGTTTGGTTAACGCCTCAAGACCGACTATAGCAGCCATTAATTCCATTCTGTTGTTTGTAGTCTTTACGTAGCCTTGAGAGTACTCTCTTTCATGCACAGTTCCCTTGGAATCCGTAAACCTCAAAATGGTTCCGTATCCTCCGGGTCCTTCAGGATTTCCTCTGGCTGCACCATCGGTATAAACTTCAACCTTAGTCAAATTGTTATTCATAGCTTACCTTATCCCAGGTACCGTTTTCCAAAAATGCCTTCGACATTTCTTCGGCAGATTTAACCAAAGAAGCATCATATCCCATAACCTCAAGAAGTTTTATGGCATTTCTGGTGGTTGCTTTGCCATCCTTTATCATATATGAGAATTTTACATCCCCGTCGACAATCTCTTCTTCAAAATGATAATTGTCATAGTACTTGGCCAAAAGATCGGCAAGTTCTATATCATGGGTAGCAGCAAAACATGTAACGTCATGCTTTGCAAGATCTTTTAGAATCTGTGTTGAAGCCGAAATTCTTTCAACAGTATTGGTTCCCCGAAGAACTTCATCAACAAAGCAAAGAACAGGTATACCCTCTTTTGACATATCAAGAATTCTCTTGATGCTCTTTATCTCAACGATATAATAGCTTTCATTTTCAAAAAGATTGTCCTTTAAAGCCATTGAAGTGGCAATTCTGTAAAGAGGTGCCGCATAGCTTTTTGCAGTCGCGGTATGAATGGTCTGCGAAAGGATTGCATTAATCGCAACTGTTTTAAGGAATGTCGATTTACCCGAAGCATTTGAGCCTGTAAGAAGCACTCCCTTTGAAGCGTCTATTCCGTTTGGAACTGCGCCTTCAATAAGCGGGTGAACTGCGTCAGTAACAGAAAGCTTATCGGCCACATCGGGAACACAGGCATCTTCTCTTCCTGCTCTGAATGCACTCACGGCTATAATTGCGTCCAAGAAACCGATTGCACTTACAATTTCATCAAATTCCTGAGTGTGCTTTCTTACCTCAGCAAGCATATTGTTAAACTTGATAAGGTCAATATGAAGCATCATTCTAAGGTAATCAAAAATCATATCAAGAGGGCTTCCGGATCCTGACATTCTGCCTGAACTCATAAGGATATATGAGCCTCTCCTGAAACGGCCAAGCTGTTTCTTTGCCGTATTAATAACCTTCCACTCGTCGTTCCATACATCGTGAGGAAGCTTTTCCACTGCATCGGCTGCTCCAAGGATTCTCATGATATATGAGAAACTTGTGATGTAAGGATCAATCTCTTTTTTCTCTCTGAAGTAACTTGTAAAGTTATAAATGATGACAGATGCTATAACAACCGCACCGATTCCGGGGTTGGCAAAGCAAACTCCTATTCCAATAGCAAGCAAAAGCCATGTCAGATAGTGCAGATAATTCTTTCTCTCCCCAAGAATATCCAGGTTATCAATGTAATCATGAATTGAATACTTTCCCGAAAACCCGATTTTGGAGATGGCATACAAAAGATTTACTCTCTCATCATTATTCTCTGAAAAATACCTGATGTACTTTTCTCTTTTTTGAAGCTCATCCTCATCAAGTGACGGAGTTCTCAAAAGATAATAGAGATACTCTTCACCTGCGGACGAATACGGATGATTCAGTTTCTTGAAAATATCATCCATATCAAGGTCATTCCAAGTGATATCGTCCAGATAGTAATCAGGCAGATGTCTCTTGAAATAGCCTGTTACGGTATCCATCTTCCCGGGTGGATACTCTTTCTTTCGTAGTTTACCGAAGTCGTCATAAAGAGACTTGATAAACCTCTTCTTTTCATTGCGGGCATCTATCACACCTTTAATTAACATGATAATCAAAAAGAGAAGTAATGCCCCTGCGAATACAAGGTATTCCATTTAATTGTACTCCAAGATTAATTATTATACTGTTTTGAGACGTAATCCCAAAATTCCCCTGCAACCACGGAAAGCTGTCTGTCCGTGGAATGAATCATAACATATGAAGCGGTGATATCAGGTTCGACAATCTTTCTGATTCCGATATCCTGATGCGCATATTTACCGGCGGCTGCGGGA
Organism: Lachnospiraceae bacterium; assembly: GCA_017614185.1. The sequence continues at coordinate 7,091 of JAGACI010000180.1, forward strand.
TAAATTGTAATACCCACACCTGAAAGAGCAAGCTCATATGCATTAAGAACGTGAGCCATTCTTCCGATAATTCGGGGTTTTTCACCCACCTGTTTAAACCATTCCTCTATCTCAGTAACTCTGGATGCACGGCTGGGTACGATTAAGTCATAAGGAGCCAGCTGTTTGATAGATACAGTATCACCCGTAGTCTCTGTCAGAGGATGTCCGGGAGGAAGCATGGCTACCCACGGCTCTCTTGCTACAGTTACTCCCTTAAAGCCTTCCTCATTGTAAGGAGCAACGATAATTCCGATATCATCGAGACCGTTTTGAACTCTTGCCAAAACGTCATCTGAGTTTCCGTTCCAAATTGAAAAGGTAACGTTGGGATACAGTTCATGGAACCCTGCTATCCATTTGGATACAAGCGAAGGCGCACAACCTTCGACGCTTGCCACATATAATGTTCCCTGAAGTCCCTTTTCCAGATTCTTGATTTCCTCTGCAGATTTCTCTGCCAGATCCATAATCTGTGTGGCATACTCATAGAAATGTTTTCCTGCTTCGGTTAGCTGCAAACCTCTTGCTTTACGTACGAAAAGTTCAGCTCCCAGTTCATCCTCCAGATCTTTCATCTGACGGCTTAAAGGGGGTTGCGCTATACAAAGCTTTTCAGCTGCTCTTGTGAAGTTTTTTTCCTGCGCTACGGCAAGGAAATAACGAATATGCCTAAGTTCCATACAGTCTCCTTATATTAAAGGTTATAGCTGTTCAAGTATCTTTCCTGCTCAGGTGTAAGAACATCAATCTCTTTGCCAAGGAAAGCAAGTTTTCTCTTTGCTACATCTCTGTCAACCTCTACAGGAACATCAATAAGTTTCTCCTTAAGTTCCTTGCCGTGTTCAACAAGGTACTTTGCGGAAAGTGCCTGAATTGCAAAGCTCATATCCATAATCTCTGCGGGATGTCCGTCGCCTGCAGCAAGGTTAACAAGTCTGCCTTCTGCAAGAACATATACCCACTGTCCTGTAGGGAGAAGATATCCCATGATATTCTTTCTCATTTCACGGGTTTCCTTGGCATTGGCCTTAAGCCATGCCATATCAACCTCTGTATCAAAATGTCCTGCGTTACAAAGGATACAGCCATCCTTGATAACGGCGAAATCTTCTTTGTCTACTACCTGATCGCAGCCTGTAACGGTAACAATGAAGTCTGCCACTTTTGCAGCTTCCTTCATAGGCATTACATCAAATCCGTCCATAACAGCCTCGATTGCCTTAACAGGATCAACTTCGGTAACGATAACTCTTGCGCCAAGGCCCTTGGCTCTCATTGCTGTTCCCTTACCGCACCATCCGTAACCTGCAACAACTACCATTTTGCCTGCAACAATAAGGTTTGTTGTTCTGTTAATTCCATCCCATACAGACTGGCCTGTGCCGTATCTGTTATCGAAAAGATGCTTACAATCAGCGTTGTTAACTCTTACCATGGGGAACATAAGCTTTCCTGCCTTGTTCATGGCCTCGAGTCTGATGATACCTGTTGTAGTCTCCTCACATCCACCGATTACATTGGGGATAAGCTCAGGCATCTCGTTATGAATCATGTTAACAAGGTCACCACCGTCATCAATGATAATGTTGGGTCCACATTCAAGAGCATGACGAATATGTGTCTCATACTCTTCGGGTGTTGCATCATACCATGCATGAACTTCAAGTCCCTTTGAAACAAGTGCGGCTGCAACGTCATCCTGGGTTGATAAGGGGTTTGAACCGGTTACGTGCATTTCTGCTCCGCCTGCAGCAAGTACAAGGCATAAATAAGCCGTTTTAGCCTCCAAATGAACAGATAAGGTAATCTTCTTACCTGCAAAAGGCTTAGTCTTTGAAAACTCCTCTTCAAGGGTTCTTAAAAGATCACAATTTCTTTTAACCCACTCAATTTTTCTAATGCCGGATTCGGCAAGATTAATATCTCTGATTTCGCTCTGCATTTATATTCTCCTCCGATTATTTGATATCGATTGTAAGTCTCTTAATAATCTCGTTTACTTTCTCGTAAACCTTCTCTTCGTCAAGGGTCGTAACTCTTCCCTTGTCCACAACCTTTTTACCGTCAACGAATACTGTCTCAACCTCTGTACCGTCTGCTGAATAGCTTAAGCTTGCGATAAGGTTGTTAACAGGCTGCATTGAAGGCTTATTAAGGTCAAGGATTGCAAGATCGGCCTTCTTGCCCACTTCGATTGAACCTGTAACCTTGTCAAGGCCCAATGCCTTGGCTCCGTTGATGGTTGCAATCTTAAAGCCCTCCTTGGCGCTGATACATGTAGGAGTTTTGTGAGTTCCCTTATGAATCATTGTCAAAAGATGCAGTTCCTTAAACAGGTTAAGTGAGTTGTTGCTGGCTGCTCCGTCTGTACCGAGGCAAACATTAATGCCCTTCTCCATCATCTCCGGAACAGGTGCGAATCCGTTTCCAAGTTTCATGTTGGAAGCAGGGTTTGTAACAACACTGACGTTATGCTTTTTAAGGATATCCATATCCTTATCGTCAACCTGAGCGCAATGAGCTGCGATACAGTTAACATCAAACAGTCCGTTCTTTTCAGCCATCTCAATGGGAGTACAGCCATACTTTTCCTTAATCTGTTCAATCTCGCTGACGCTTTCGGAAAGGTGCACATGAATCCCCATGTTGCTCTTCTTGGCTTCGTCGGATACGATTCTGAAATACTCATCATCGCAGGTATAAGGAGCGTGAGGTCCCATCATAATGGTGATTCTGTCACAATCCTTACAGAACTCCTGCTCTTTGTAGGTCTCATTGATTCTTCTGCGACCGCCTTCGTCGTTGCCGCTTCCCACAAGGCCTCTTGAAATCACTGCTCTGATACCGGACTCAATGGCAGCTTTGCTGGTCTGACAGGGATTCATCTGCATATCGTTAAAACAGGTTGTTCCTGTCTTAAGCATCTCGATAATGGCAAGACACGCTCCCCAGTAGGTATCCTCATCGGTCATCTTCTGCTCGATGGGGTCGATACGTCCGAAGAGCCACTCCATGAAAGGAAGGTCATCAGCAACGTTTCTCATAAATGCCATATAGCTGTGTGTATGGCAGTTGATAAGGCCTGGTATAACAAGTTTTCCCTTGCCTTCAATAACCTCATCGCATTTAAAGCCTGCAGGCTCACTTCCGATGCCCGCTATCCTGTCATCTGAAATATAGATGCTGGTTTCCTTAACTTCTACATCATCACCGTTTGGTAAAACTGCAAGGATGTCCTTAAGCAAAACTCCCATTAATAATTTATCCTCCTTGTTTTAAAGCCAATTAACACCTTCGATTCCTTTGATACCCATACCGGGTTCATCAGAAACGGTAATTAACTGCTCATTAAATACTGCGCCGCCCTCAACAGGATCCTCACTGCAAAGCACAGGTCCGTCAAGGTCAATCTTCTCAATGATGCTGTGTCCGCATGCAAAATGAACTGCAGCATTGACGCTGACTTTGGCTTCAAGCATACATCCCATCATGCAGGGCATTCCGTATACTTCAGCGGCAGCTGCAATCTTGGACGCATTGTATATACCGCCCGTCTTCATGAGTTTGATGTTTATCATGTCAGCAGCACGCATCTCAATTATCTTAAAGGCATCCATGGGTGAAAATACGGATTCGTCAGCCATAACGGGAACATAGGAATTATCCGTAACATACTTCATGCCTTCAAAATCATATCCTTTGACAGGCTGCTCAACCAGTTCAAGATTAAGGCCCTTCTCCTGCATACTGTTAAGAATTCTTACAGCCTGCTTGGGTGTCCAGGCCTGATTTGCATCTATCCTGATTATTGTATCCGGTCCTGCAGCTTCTCTTACTGCAACAAGTCTTGCCACATCAAGATCGGGGTTGATTCCCACTTTGATTTTGAGGGTATCATATCCTCTCTTAACGGCATTGATTGTATCCTTGGCCATCACTTCAGGGTCGTTCACACTGATGGTGATATCGGTAACAAGCTTATTTCTGGCTCCGCCAAACAGCTTATAGCAGGGAAGGCCGTACTTCTGACCGAAAAGATCATAAATAGCCATATCAACTGCCGCTTTGGCTGAAGTATTGCCATGAACGCAACCGTTAAGAGCCTGAAGTGTTCTCTCAAGATTTTCAATCTCGCATCCGACAATAGTCTTCTTGATGTGGTCCTTTAAAGCACCCAAAATTGCATCGGTTGTATCTCCTGTAACTGCTCCTGTCGGGGGTGCTTCACCGTAACCTACAGCTCCTTCGTCGGTATAAACGGCAACAATAATGTCTTCTACACTATTTACCGTTCTTAGAGCCGTCTTGAACGGAACTCTTAAAGGGACGGACACTCTGCCCCATTTTAAATCTGTAATCTTCATCTTCTACATCCTCTTTCTCTGCTATACTCATGGCTTTTCTCTTAGCGGATTCAAGGATTTCCGCCCTCTTGTCTCTCGCAGGTCTCTTACCGAAAAGTATGTAATAAATCGGCGAGAAATAAAGATTGAGATAAGCTCCGATCATTATGATATCAATGGCAAAATACATCCAAAACATAATCATTACTATCATGGTCAGAGAACCATATGCGGTATTAACTCCAAAGACAGCAAGATATTTGGAATATGCCAGGGAAAACAGTGTCCAGATAAGTGCTGAAAAAACAGCTCCCGGAATCTGGTATGTAAACTTAAGTTTCTTGTTAGGCAAATAAGTATATAAAAGCGTAATAAACAATATTAAAACAACGATACCGACGGGATATCTTAAATAAAGCATATATCCGTATGCCTTTTCAAAAGCGGGTACCCTCTTTAGAATCGAATCAAGGATTACTTCACCGAAAACCATCGCAAGCAAAGATACAAGGATTGCAAGCAAAAGTCCAATCGTATAAAGGCTTGCCTGAAGTCTTAAAATAATATAGTTCCTTCTCTCGGTAATGCCATATATTGCATTAAAACCCTTAATTAATGCAAGGCATCCATTGCCGGCCGACCAGATTGTCACAACAATCGCGATGGAAACCGCGCCCGCCGAGCTGTTATACGCCTGAATGACAAGAGACGAAACAAAGCTTTCAAAAACAGGCGGAAGTAAATCCGTCGTTATATCTACAAGCATCGCTTCCGTAATGGGCGTAAACGGAATAAGCGTACATAGAAGCATCAGAATCGGCATTAATGATAAAAACAAAAAGAATGCGCCGCTTGATGCGAAGGAACTGATATTCTGTTGAGCTATCTGTCTGTTTACATCATCAAAGATAATGTAAAATCTCTTAAACATTCCCATATAGCTTCGCCTCTAAGGCGCCAAAAGGCGCACCGATACAAATAATATCCTAACACAATTTGAGGTATTAGGCAATTAAAGTAATACCTTAAAAATAGCCTTTTAGACAATAAAAAGAACAGCTTTCGCTGCTCTTTTATTACCCCCAAAATGTTAACCCTGTTTTTGACTCCTAGCACGACTGCCAGGTGGGTAACCGCAAACTCGCTTCTGCCTTCCACTGATATTTTGAGGCCTGACATCTACGAGAAGATGTAGGAATCCCGTTTAAAGTAACTGTAGGTTCAAAATATCAGGACCAACACTTCAGGTTAAGGTTATTATAGCATAATTTCAAAATAATGCAATACTTTTTTGAAAATAAAATGGCGAATATTCTATTTTCAGAATATTCGCCATGATTTAGACAATTATCTAATTAATTGCATCCCAATTGCATCTTAGAGCTGAGGACCTGCTGCAACAAGAGCCTTACCAGCTTCATTACCCTCGTATTTAACGAAGTTCTTAATGAATCTGCCTGCAAGATCTTTTGCCTTCTCATCCCACTCTGAAGGATTAGCATATGTATCTCTGGGATCAAGAATCTTTGTATCAACTCCGGGAAGTTCTGTAGGAACCTCAAGGTTGAACATAGGAATCTTCTTTGTAGGAGCCTTGTTGATGTCACCGTTAAGGATTGCATCGATGATACCACGAGTATCCTTGATTGTGATTCTCTTGCCTGTGCCGTTCCAACCTGTGTTAACAAGGTATGCCTTAGCACCGCTCTTCTGCATCTTCTTAACGAGCTCTTCACCGTACTTTGTAGGATGAAGCTCAAGGAATGCCTGACCGAAGCAAGCTGAGAATGTAGGTGTGGGCTCTGTGATTCCACGCTCTGTACCTGCAAGCTTAGCTGTGAATCCGCTAAGGAAGTAGTACTGAGTCTGCTCAGGTGTAAGGATTGATACAGGAGGAAGTACTCCG
>JAGACI010000181.1 GCA_017614185.1 Lachnospiraceae bacterium
AAAAGCTATCTCTTCGCCGTCAAAGAAATCCTCTCCCAAAGATTCCACTCCGACCTGGAAGTAGTTAAAGTGGTAATCATGAACAAAGAAGTTCTTGCCCTCGCTCCACTCGCAATACTCTTTAGCAGTATCAAAAAGGCCCTCCCAGGTCTCAAGATTGGATATCTTGGCTCCTGTATCAGCCGCAAATCTGTCAAACAAAGTCTTATTTACATATAAAATCTCTGTGGACTTGGCGATGGGGAAAACGAGAAGTCTTCCGTCTATCTCTCCTTCATCAATAAACTCCGGAATGAAGTCTTTGAGCTCATCTTCGGAAAAATAATCTCTGTAATCGACAAGTACGCTTGAATCAGGCATTGCAAGAACAGTCTTCGGATATGAGATAAACATATCGGGAAGGTCTGTCGCACCGGGCTCATTGTTTGCAGCTCTTAAAACCGAATCATGGATGGTATTGGTATTTGATACCAGTGAAACCTGAACCTTTATGCCCTCATTCATTCCGACCGTATCATTAAACTCTTTGATAAGATCGTTTAGGGGCGATGCGGTCTGTTCTCCGTATACGTGCCAGATTGTAAGGGTGATTGGCGATGAAGAAGCTCTTTCTTCACCGCATCCCACAAGGCTCAAAATCATTATTGCCGATAGCAAAACGGCTGTTATTTTTCTCATTTTATAGCTCCCCAAACAGTTTAATCTTTCTTTCTATCATCTCATCGATTTTTTCGATGTAGAGTTTGACATCCTTAACATTATCGCAGCGCTCGATTCTGCCGTTGCCAAATACCCTCTTTGTAACGGTACCGGCACCCAAAGCCACAATCGACTGGAGTTCCTCCATAATAAGGATGTTATAAATTCCGTACTTTCCTTCTGATGCGTAGCCTACGTTTTCAAAGTTTCCGGACATGTTCTTCTGCCTGTAAAGGTAATAAGGCATAAGCCCCATCTCCAAAGCTCCCTTTGCGGCTATCTCCATTGTCGCATCAGTGTTGTTAATCATGGACATTCCATTCTTGTTAATCCACTCCGAAAGTGCGCTTGCTCTCTTTATAGCAAGTGAATGAACGGTGAGATTATCAGGTTTAAGCTCCTTTATTATCTCAATGGTTCTTGCGACATCACTTTCGCCTTCACCGGGAAGACCTAAGATGATATCCATGTTTATGTTATCAAATCCAAGGCTTCTTGCAAGCTTATATGCCTCGACGGTTTGTGCCGCAGTTGCCTTTCTTCCGATAAACTTAAGGGTTTCCTCATTCATGGTCTGAGGATTTACGGATATTCTTGATACCTTGTGAGCCTTTAAGGTCTCAAGTTTTTCCCTGGTAATGCTGTCCGCTCTTCCCGCTTCAACGGTAAACTCCTTGATATTGCTTAAATCAAGGCTTTCCTCAACCTTGGTAAGAAGTCTGTCAAGTTCATCACTCTCAAGCGTTGTAGGCGTTCCCCCGCCAATGTAAACACTGTCTAACTTCTTATCCTTAAAGTTCTCTGCCACATAGTCAATCTCTTTAAAAAGAGCGTCAAGATAGTCATCTACTATCCCCTTCATTGTGCAGATGGGATACGAGGTAAATGAACAGTAAAGGCAGGTTGTGGGGCAAAAAGGAATGCCTATATAAAGGCTGTATCCATTTTGGGCATCAATATCCTTAAGTGCAAAGAGTTCTCTTTTGGCTATATCAAGGGATAGTTCTGCCTTCTTATCCGATACGAAGTATGTCTCTTTAAGGCGCTTTAAGATTTCTTCTTCCGGTACGCCTTCATTAATCATCTCCATCGGAAGCTTTGTAGGCCTTATGCCTGTAAGAGTTCCCCACGGCAGAGTCTTGCCTGTAGTCTTACTAAGTTCTTTATATATATGTCTTTTGATTTCGTTTTTGTATTCCGGGCGCTCCTCGTCATCGGCCTTACTTCTGAAACAGATGGTAAGATTGGGAGCATCACACTCCTCTTCGGAAAAGATTCTGACCTCCTCTTCCGGATAAAATGCCTTAACAAGAGAGTGTATATCATAATCAAAGCCCGTTATATCGGTTTTGACTTTTAACATGTCTTTCCTCACAAAAAGGCTTCTAAAAAAGAAGCCTTCAGTAAACTACTGTATAAATGGGTTATTCTCTTTCTCATACCCTATGGTCGTGGATGGGCCATGTCCCGGATAAACTCTTGTATCTTCAGGAAGACACATTAATTTATCCTGAATTGAACGCACGAGCATACTCATACTGCCCGTAGGTAAATCCGTTCTTCCGACAGATTCCGCAAAAAGGGTATCTCCGCTTATAAGGATTCCTGCCTCTTCCACATAGAAACAACAGCTCCCCTTCGTATGTCCGGGAGTTCCGATAAGTTTAAGCGTAATACCGGCGATGGTAACTTCCTCGCCATCCTTAAGATATGTGTTTGGCTTGATTGTGCATGCGCGTCCGACATCGGCTGAAACATTGAGCACGGAGTCAGAACAAAGTTCCTCCTCTTCCTCCCAGGCGTAAATCTTTGCACCTGATTTGGCGCGAAGCTCCTGAGCACCCCAGATATGATCAAAATGGGCATGCGTAAGGATAATTCCCGCAACGTTTAAGCCATTACTCTTAAGCTTCTCATATATGGTTGCACCCTGATCCGGCGGATCGACAAATATGCAATCCGATGAGCCTTCCCTATAAAGGAAATAGCCATTGGTCTGGGCGATTCCCATAACAAGGCGTCCTACC